>JAKAMP010000052.1 GCA_021812865.1 Bacteroidota bacterium
TCAGGGACAATATGTTTCAAGCCAGCCTGGAGGTATACTACAAGGATATGGGCAACCAACTACTGTTTAAAGGCGGGGTGCAACCAACCATTACCACCGATATTGAAAATTCTTTGATTTTTGGGAAAGGTCAGAGTTACGGTACAGAATTGTCCGTGCGAAAAGTAAAGGGAAAACTGACAGGTTGGCTTGCCTATACCTTATCATATGCTAACCAGCGGTTCGACTCGCTGAACCTTGGCAATTCCTTCCCTTTTGCAAATAACAGGAGACATTGTATATATATATCAGCGGCTTATGCCATTAACCGACACTGGGTAGCTTCTTCTAATCTGATCATTACCAGCGGCAGTGCCTTTACGCTCAAAAAAACTGCATCTTCAACTACTACTAGCTCGGGAGATAATCCGTTGTATGATGAAGGAGGTATTGAAACTCCTTCCACGGATGGCTCAGGTGATACCTCCGCAGAAGGTTCTGAAACGGTACAGAACAACTACAGGCTGGCCCCATATAACCGCCTCGACTTAAGCATCAGTTACAAAAAACTAAAGTATCTGACCCACCGAACGCTCGAAACAGAATGGGTATTTTCGGTATATAATGTTTATGCAAGACCAAACACTTTTTTTGTTTACCGTTCCATTGATCCTGTTACCAAATTGCCCGTTGTGCAACAAGTGTCGTTTTTCCCTATCATACCGAGCATCACCTATCGTCTTAAATTTTGAGTTATAACTAGTGTCATGTCAATTATTAATTGACGGATAAAGTTTTTTAGTTTTATTCTGGCATCTTTTGTTGTGAACTGCCAGTTTATTTTGGACTCCTTGCTGTTCCGGGTATTCATCCATGCTTCAACCCCGTTTTTGATTTCTTCAATATTGTCAAAACGCCTATCCAGGCATTTTCCTTATATTACGTTTAGTTCTATTTCTGCCATATTTAACACAACTGCCATGTTTAGGGGTAAATATGAAGTTAAACCTATCCCAAATCCTTTTAGCTTCAATTGGCGGATATGCTTCTAACGATGATGCAGCATGTGTTTTAAAGTTATCCATGACTAATGTTATCTTCTCAGCTTCAGGGTAGTGAACATCTGCTATTTCCTTCAAAAGCACCCGCCCAACTATCGTCCTCACTGGTACAGCCGGAGCTCCCATCTTGCTGTAACAGGCAGAGAACTCCTTCTCCCCCATTTCCCAATTTATCTTTTGGGCGAGAAGGCATAGCTCGTGCTCTATGTTGATGAACTGAACCAGGGGGATGCTGAAAGAATACAACTGCGGACTTTTATCAGATTTGCCTATCATACCTACCTGTCGGTAGGCACGCTCTGCAAGGTTTTTACTAAAATTACCTGTTTCCTTGCAGTTTAAAACTGTAGTATTCCAAAACTGAATAACTTAAAACGCTTTATTTATCAACATGTTCAGCCTGGTGTTAAGGCGCGGCTACTTATATTATTATTTATCAACAAATTTCAAAAAAGAGGGCGCTCAACCTTTTGAAACCTTTTTTTTTGTTAAGCTCATCGTATTCAATCTGCCTGCGAACAAATCTCCTTCACTTGAATGCAGATGTTGGAAATTTTGCGAACTTTATGATCCGTGATTTCGTCCCGACGAAAGCATTATGCATTTATGATTCACATCTAAACTATACCCTATGAGAAGGTTCTTCCGAATAACCCTGCTGGCTGTATTATCTACGATTACCATTTCAGGATTCGCCCAGCAGGAAAAAAACCTGGCCGAAAGACTGGGATATCCCAAAGACTCAAAACTGCTCATCATCCATGCCGACGACATGGGATTGTCACATTCCACCAACATGGCGGTGATGAAAGCGATGGACAGCAAGTCCATCACCACAGGCAGCGTGATGGTGCCCTGTCCATGGTTCCCCGAGATTGCCGATTACGTTAAGAATCACCCGGGCCTCGATGTAGGCATCCATCTCACCCTTACCGCCGAATGGAAATATTACCAATGGGGAGGTGTGTTGCCTTCGGACCAGATTGCCAGCTTGCTGGATAAAAACCAGCATATGTATGCCTCGGTTGAAGAACTTGGCAAAAATGCCAAACCTGAGGATGTTGAAAAAGAGATGAGGGCACAGATCGAAAGGGCTATCAGCTACGGCATTCAGCCCACCCATCTCGATAACCATATGGGCAGCCTGCTGGTAAACCCGGAATACATCAGGATTTATATAAAATTATCGAAGGAGTACCGCCTGCCCATTCTTATGCCGGCCATGTATTACGGGATGATGCCTGCCGGCGTAAAGGAAGCGATGGGAAGCGGAATGATCATGGTCGATAATCTTTTCATGCTTGAGCCGGGAATGATCAAGGGCGATTGGAGCGCCCCTTATTTGGCTGCCATTGCGGCCATGAAACCGGGTCTGAATGAGATGATCGTGCACCTATCGGTCGACAACGACGAAATGAAAGCCATTGCCACAGGGCATGAGGATTATGGTGCAGCCTGGAGGCAAAAAGACCTCGACCTGGTGATGAGTAAACCCTTCAAAAAAGCGCTGGCCGACAACCACATCGTGCTGATCACCTGGAGGCAGATCAGGGATTTGATGAATGGCAGCCAGAAATAGTTCTTACCGAAAAATAGAACAGGCCGATCCGGGAATGCCAGGTGGCAAATTGCGCATCGGGTTAGATATTTACCGCTTCTCAAGATAGAGACTGCCTTCCTTGAGTTCAAAGCGAATGATATGCAATCCGGACTCTATGCGTTCCTGTTCGCTGCATTGCATGGCTGTACCGGTCTGATTGATCACCTTCGAGGAATCACCCACCAGCACAAACCGCGAGGGATCGAGGCGCAGGTGAATATCTCCCTTTTTCACCTTCAAAACCAGCTGGCAGGTAAGACTGTCGGGTAGACTGCAGTCGATCCGGCCCTTATCGACATTCACCCTATACTGTCTGGCTGCCTGCATAGGAAAATGCATGGAAATATGATTGCGAATCTCGGTGTACCAGCCCATTACCTGTATCTGATAGCGGCCGGTATCCCCTTCCGTATACTTGCCTCGGATCTTGCTGTTCGGAAAACCAAAGGCGCTCACCTTATAATCGGCCTTGAAGCAAGTATCGTCGCTTATTTCGACCATTGCATCCAGCACGTTGGCTTCAATCGCCTTCGTTTGGGAACGTAACAGTTCTGAATTGCTTATCACCAGGTGCTTTTGCGAAATATAGGGCGTCGCAACCATGATCCCGGCAGTAATGACCGGCAACAGAATACCGAGCAGCAGGGTGGATAGCCGTGCCCTTCTCTTCCGGAGCTTCTCATCCATTTCCTTTGGCACATAGGGTTCATCAATCCTGAACAGGTAAACGCCCGTAAGGGCAACAATCCATACTATACCCCCCGACCAGATCACATCGCTGGCAAAATGCCCGCCTGCAATCATTCTCGATACGCCCATGAGCAGTCCGTAAGCAACCCCTGTTGCGAGAAACGCGTAAGCAACAGCCTTTTTACGGTTGCGAAAAATAAGATAGGGTACAGCAATGAAAAAACCCATGGAACAGTGTCCGCAGGGAAAGGACTTGCCGTTCACGCTATGCCCCTTTACACAGGTACATACATATTCTTCTTTACCGCCAAATTGGGTAATTTCGGAGGGCCGGGGTCTACCCCAGTGATCCTTCAGTCCCAGGTTAATAATCAGTCCGGGTCCCAACATGAGCGTATACACCAGCATGAAAGCGGCTTTGCGAAACCTGGCATATTTTTCATTCCAATACGATACCGAGATCATCACCAGTCCTGCCAGGGCAAACAAATATCCCGGGAATATCCCGAACCGGTACATAAGGTCCCAGAACGGGATATACCGCATAAACCATCCCTTTTCAGGAGAATAAAAAAGCCTCTGCAAGGCAACATCAAGGTTTGTAACATCGAATATCAGTGTAAGTACGCCCAGGAGCAGAAAAATGAAGGCAAAATCTTTGAAAGCCCTGCTTTTTATTGTGGTTCTCCATTCCATCTGAAAAGGTTTTGATTGGTTAAGGCACGCCCGTTTCCGGAGTTGCCCGATTTCTCTGATTTGGGGTTAAAAATAGCTTATTTTTCAGGAACTATCTTTTGTGGAAGAAAATCCTCGGGTACTTAGACAAGGATACTGCGCATGAATACACTACCTTTGTCTGGATACCTATTGGTGATGCCAAAATAATAAGTAAGGTATGAAGGCCATTCTAAAAGTATTCGCCCTGTGCGGTTTTTTTCTTGCTTCAACCGGTTTGTTTGCCCAGTTACCCATGTTGGAGAAGATTGACCAGGAGCACAGCCAGTGCCTGCAGAACAAAAAGAAGGCTTATGAATGTGCAAGAAACTATTTCCGGCGGATTGACAGCCTGCTGAATGCAACCTATGCCGATATGAAATTGCAGCTCGATTCACCCGGAAGGGCACAGCTGAGAAAGAACCAGGCCGCCTGGGTAACCGAACGCAACCGGAAGTTTCACCTGATTGAAGTGGAAATCAGGCAATATGGGTTCTCCGGACCGGAAACCGAAGCAAATGAAAAAGAAGAAAAAGCCAAAGTTTTGCGGGACCGGATCATCTACCTGGCCGGTTGGAAACCGGGAAAAACAAAATAATTTTAATCTGCCAAATTTTCAGCTGACGTGATTTGTAAGCGACTACACTGGGTATGTATGCTGCTGATGATTTGGCTGATAGGCTGCAGCAGAAATGAACCTTCCGTCGTTGATCCCTATTACAGCTTATCGGGCAGGATTACGGATTCGATGGGAAATCCCTTGCCATTCACAAGGCTGATGCTCACCGACAGCAGCTTTATTGCAGGCGATAAGCAGGGAAAAGAGGTTATGCGGTAATTTCAAAATGGCATACGCTGTCACCCCTGCCAATGGCGCTGATCATCTTTACGTCCACAGGTTTTTGAAGATATGCCTCATATACCGTTTTTACCCAGCCTTTGGAACAATGGCAGAAGTCAGGACTGCTTATATAGCCTTCGGTGCGGATACTGCAATAACATTTATTGTATGAAATACCAATAGTTCTCCCATTCAAGGATATCGCGTCACCAAACTGGTTTTTCTTTAATATGGCTATCATTTCTTCCAGGTTACCCGGATCTTTTGCTTCTGACCTCATTTCTGCAAGCTTTTGCATCAGGTTGCCCCGCAAGGCACAATCTTTTCCGCATTTCGATATCAGGTCAACCACATTTTCATTCGGTTTTGCCTCTCCTGCATGTCCAAAAAATTTCCCCAGCCACCATTTTAGTTTGTCAAGTCCTGTTTCTGGTGAATATGAACCTGCATCCAACTGAACTTTTGGCAGTTCAGATGAAAGCCCAAGTAGTCCAACTCCAAACAATCCCGAAAGGGTAAGAAAATTCCTGCGATTATGTATGGCTCTTTTCATAAAAATAAGGTTTAACGACGAAATGACCGGTTAAATTTAATACACCCTACGCTGAAAGTCGATGGATTAATATTATTCTTTCCGGATTTTTCATTTTGGCATCCAAATTGACATCCAGGCTTTTCAGGATTGTATGTCTATCGATCAGTCCGGGCTGGCATTCCAGGGGAAATATCACGGAAACAACCCCGGATGAAAATAAAAATTTCCGGCTATAGAAGTCCTGACAGGTTATAATGGCTTAAATTTGTATATGCAGGAACGGCAGGAAAATATTACCACGATCATCAGAAACCTTGGGACAGCGTTGCTTCTCGGGTTGTTTTTTCTGCTATTTTCTTCCCTGCAGGACCGGCCGGTTGCTTCATTTCATGTTTCTTCCCGTGTAGTGAACGGGTCAGAAATGCAATTGGATAATCCGGCAGCATTCATTCAGGAAACCAGTCATTCCAATCTTTTAAGTTTTAATACCCTGCCTTCGCAGGATAATAGTAAAATTGCAGGCGAAGTTCATCCGGCCATCGTGCGCAGCAATCATGCTATTGCCCTGATGCTGAAACAAAGCGAAAATGACCGGGTTGAAAGAAGGCCCTTCCTGCATCAGAAACACTGTCCCCAACAGGCTCATCAAAACACAGACGAGCTACCTGTTCTCATTTAATCTTCGTCATCTTTGATCATTTTTGCCCGCTTCAGCTTCGAAGCCGGGTCAGTATGAACATTTTAAATCAAAAAAAATGAGAACAATTATTTATATCATCCTTGCAGCGCTTGTGTTTGGCATATTTGCCGAAGGATACACAGGACTGGTGAGAAAAGAAAACAAGCTCACCATACAGGCCACTGACAAAAGCCTGCCGGAAGAATCATTGTCGCAATCGGCTGCCATCATTTCAGGACGGTTAAAAAGCTTTTACGGAAGAGCTTTCAGAATAGAGGTCAATCCTGCCATGAAACAGGTTATCATCCATGCTGGCGAAGTGAAAGATGCCGGTATGCTGGCAAAACTGGCATTGCAACCCGGGAACATGGGATTCTATGAAACCCTGGATTCGGCACAGGTTGCTTCTGTGTGGAAGGAGAACAGCCAGCTTGCTGCAGAATTGAAAAGACCGGAATCCGGCTCCCGTCAGGCAGTGATCGGATGTACACCTGTGGCAGACATACAGAAAACTGACTTGAAATCTATCCGGTACGCACAGGTCAAAAGCCTGCTATTGGGATGGAAAATTTCTGACAATGGATCCGAAGCCTGTCTTTACGGGCTTGTTCCGGGAAAGAACGGAGTAGCACAGATCACAGGCAGGGATATTCAGCAGATGGATATTACCCATGATAAGAACATGACGAATCCTGCCATTGAAATCACTCTAAAGCAGCCGGCCATTGCGGTTTGGACCGAGATGACCAGCCGAAACCTGGGTAAAGAGATTGCTATTGTGCTGGATAACCAAGTACTTTGTTCCCCGATGGTCAGAACGGTAATCAGTGGTGGAAAATCCATGATTACGGGCAAATTCACTGAAACCGAACTGAAGTACATCGTGGCTATGGGAATGAATGGAGTTTTGCCCGCAACCTTTGAAATAGTCAAATAAAATCGCCTAAGAAAACATTCTAACGTTTCAGGATCAAATTATGCCATGCTTCCATCGTGAGGCATGGCATTTTTTTATGATTCAATGTTTGAAATTTCCGAAAGAACCTCAACTATGCCCTGGTCTGCCTCTATACTGTCATTTGGGATTGTTGGCCGACGGCACAGATGGATTCCCTTCCCCGTTTCTCTCTTGAAATTCAGGTTGATGAGTATTATGGCTATTCTGTATATCAATTGTCAAAAGGAAATGCTGCATTTTCAGCGTACAAACCAATTGAGTATCCGATGCCGTTTCAAACGGTATCTCCAGAAATTCAGCAAATCCGGTACAGTCGGTGAAATTGACCGGGCACCAATTCATTTCTGTGAACCGGCTGATATTACCGATGAACATTTGGTTATAGGTCATAATGCCGGTGCAGTTATTGTCGATAAAAAGCCTGATGCTGCACTTTCTTTCTGCCAGCCAGTCTTTGATGATTTGAACCATGGTGGCAGCCTCCTTATGTTTCAGATCTTGTTCGCAGGAAATACGGGTCATATCCCGTTCAAGCTGATAAATAAAACGTATGGCCGCAAGTCCATCCCGGTCCCAAAGTTGAATTTCCCGTTTCATAAACAGTTCGTTTACCTCATGTTTATACCGGGAAACCAAAATATCGTAATAAATTCAAAACAAATAGCGGAGTTGGAAAATTATAGTCATAAAATACTTACGTACAACAGTTTACTGCACTAAACCATAAAGCGATGTAAAAAAAGCATGCGGGACAGGAGATATTCCCATCCCGCATGCCACAAACTATGCAATACAGAAGTTACAAGCTATTCTCCACTGGCTTCAGGTTCCACCCGTTCACTTTCAGAAGCAGCTTTCCTTTGCCGGCGCTATTGCCGTTGAATTCAACATGCACGGATTTCTTTTCGCCTGGCATCAGCGAAAAATAATTATCGCTCCAGAACACGGGGAGCACCGGATCTCCCGAACCAGCAATAAGAATTTCCGGATTGATTGCAAAAGCAAGTCCCTTTCCTGTGTTTTCGATGTTTGCATCCAGAGAGAAGTGGTTTCCATCCTGCTTCAAGGTACCTGCAGTAACTTTTACAGATGATTCGGGGAGATTGGAAAACCCTGTAAAATCAGCCTTTTCGTCCCCCTTTGCCGACAGCCAGTAAAAGTTGGAAGAAACCAGCTTTCCTGAAACATCACGCAATTCGAGTTTAAGATAGTAGATGTCGGTGGAAATGGCAGGCAGATCAAGAGTAAATAGTTTTTTACTCTCATCCTGTCCCACGCTTACCGGTTCTTCTTTTGAGAACAATTCCTTCAGGTTAAAATCATACACTTTTGCAGAGGCCTTCAAGCCGGCAAATTCCTGGTACAGGCTATTGACAACCTGTACCGTATTCTCCTTATAGTTGTACTGGATATGCAGGGGTTCGCAGGCCGTTTTTGCCCCGTAAAAGGCGCCGTTGGGCATGAAGAAGTAGTCGTATAATTGCCAGTAGAACTTTGGCCAGGCGCTGTTATACATCCAGTAGATGATGCCGCTCGATTTGTATTTATTACCAGCAAAAGCTTCGTACATGGCTTTTACAGCCTCCTGCTGGAACACCTGCGATTTCATGCAGTATTCTGCCAGGCTTTGCGGTTTGCCATAGCGCGAATCGAGGTATGCACGCGCATTAGGATAGAATGCTTTGTGCAGCCTGAGTTCCCATCCGGCACCGATAGGCCACAGGTCGCTGTCGGGCGCCACTTTATGAATGGTTTCGATGGGTGGTATCTGTTCGCCTGCCGGAGCAGCCTCGGTGTTGAACTCAAAAATCGAATGCCAGTAGGAGGGTGGGAAATAGGAATACACTTTCGGATAAGGCCCCATCCACAAACCGGTATAGCCGGCAATCTTGCTTGGCGCCTGGGTGGCCGAGGATGAATAGGGTCTGGTGCCATCATAGGTATCGAGAACCTTGATGTAACGGCGTTCCACCTCTTCGGGCGGGAAGTTGTCGCTTCCGTATAGCCAGGTGAATACCGAGGGATGGTTGCGCAGGTGCGTGATCTGGTCGTGCCAGCTCGCTTCTGCCACGTCGCCGGTATGCGGAGTCCAGTTCTTCCAACGCTCCCATGCGCTGCAGCAGCACCAGCCCACCATCACCAGTATACCTTCCTCGTCGCAACGCTCGAACAGGTAATCGGAACCGCGGGGAGCCTCCATCCTCAGGGCATTCAGGTTCATGAATTTGAGGTATTTCAGATCGGCATCGATGCGCTCGTTCGAAGGCCTCAGCATAAGGTCCTGCACATAACCCCCTCCCCTGATCACGATATTCTTCCCGTTGATCTGGAATACCTTCGTTCTCTGGTTGTCGAACTGGTTCATCCACGAGGTGATCTGGCGTATGCCAAAACGCACCCTGCGTATATCTGACACCTGGCCGTTCACCTCAAAACTCAGGTTCAGGTTATACAGGTTCTGCGGACCCACATTATGGGGCCACCACAACCGGGGATTAGCAACTGTCAACTGGGGATAATCGGCTGGCCCGAAACTCACTTCTTTGGTTTCGCCCGTTTCAAGGGTTACATTCATTGAAAAACTTATGTTTTCGATCATCCCTTTCAGGGTTCCTGTAACCGTTTTCTTATCTGCATTCTGCAACTCGGCCACCACAGTGAGTTTTGCCTGGTCGTTCGAAGGAAGGTTCAGTTTTGTTTTTACAAACGGGTGTTCGATGGCAACCGCACCGGTGGAATGCACGGTCACATCGTACCATATGCCCATGCCGCGGTCGGGCGGGGTGGGATTCCAGTCCACCCAGGTTATGGTAAGGTCCATGCCCTTGGGTGGAAGTATCTCCAGGGCGATACAGTTCTTCTCTCCAGGTTTCACAAAATCGGTGATGTCGAGGTTGAATAGCCGGTAAGCGCCTTCGAGCGTCGTAGTGTCGGCATACAGGCGACCGTTGATCCACAGATTCGCCTTGTAATTGATGCTGTGAAAGCTTATCCAGGTGTGCTTCCCCTTGAAATTCTCCGGCAGGGAGAATTCGGTGCGATACCACCAGGGCACCTTAAAAGGACTTCCTTCGGGCATGTCCCATTTTCTATCGGGTATAAGGCCG
>JAKAMP010000053.1 GCA_021812865.1 Bacteroidota bacterium
AATATTTATATATTCTCCCTCATCTTCTGGATCATTGGTATGGGCATAAGCACGCACGTGAATGCCCAATCGGCGGGCCGGCAGGTTCAGAATCCGGAGGAAATAAACCAGATCGCATCGGACACCCTGGCGCAGCAGCCTTCCGTAGCCCTGTATTTGGCAAGGCAGGCCTACGATTTATTGAGGAAAAAGAAGAATACCTCGCAGGAAGAGATGTCCCTTCTGATCATGGGAAAAGCCTATTACCTGATGGGAGAACCCGACAAATCGGTTAAACAGTTGAACCGCTGCATCACTGCGGCCGAAAAATCGGGGAACAGAAAAGCGGAAGCCGGGGCAACTCTTGTGCTGGCTGATATTCAGAAAGACCGGGGCATGTATGGCAAATCGCTGGAGATGCACCGGCAATGCCTTGAATGGTTTGGTGAAGTTCGCGACAGCTCAGGCATTGCAGAAACCAACAGGAGCCTTGGTTCACTTGAATGGAGAATGGGAAATTTCGAGGCGGCCTACCAGCATTATAGCCAGGCCTTTGCCTATGGATCCCGTATCCGAAACCCGGGATTTACTGCCCAATGCCTGAATGGTATGGGAACGGCTGCAAGAGACCTGGGAAAATTCAAAAAGTCGGAGGAACATTTTGCCCGGGCTAAATCCATTTATCGGCAGATGCACGACAGTCTTCATCTGTCCGGGATCCTGAATCTCGAGGGGAGCCTTTACCAGCGCATGCAACAGTATGAAAAAGCGCAGGTATCATATGATTCTGCCTGCCAGCTGTATTCCGCTACAAATAATCGCAAGGAACTGGCTAAAACTCTCCGCAACGAAGGCGCAGTATATCGCCAGATGAGAATTCCCGATAAGGCATTTTCCTGTTTTCATAAGGCCGCTTCTATCTTTCTTTCCCTGAAAGATTCCTCAGAATATGCCAAAACACTCATCCAGACCGGTATCTCATACCTGCGCGACAGAAACTATGCAGATGCACACCAGTCCTTTCTCGATGCCCTGCGCGTATGCCTTGTCTCCAGCAGAGTTCCCGAGACAATCGAAGCATACAACAACCTGGGCTTGCTCTTTTACGAAACAGGCAATTACCCTGCAGCCATAAACAATCACCAGAAAGCCGTCAAATCAGCTAGGACACTGAATGACAAGGCAAAACTAAGATACTCCCTGGGTCTCCTCGGAAACGATTATTTTGAAGCGGGAGATATCGACCAGGCGCTTATGGCGTATACCGAAGGCTATGAGCTGACAAAAGGAAGCAATGACAGCCGTGAAACAGCCCTGGCTGCCAAAAACCTTGCACGGATTAAAAGCCAGAGAAAATCCTATTCAGGCGCCATTGACCTGCTCAAGCAATCGGTTGACCTGTATACAAAAACAGGCTATCATGATGGCATACTCCAGGCAGAAAATGAAATAGCCAATGTGTATCCCCTTATGAAACAACCCGGCACGGCGCTCAGCGTGCTTGATAACGCGATTAAACAGTCCAGGGAATGGAAAAATGATTATTTTCTTGCATTGTTCGACAGGAAAAGCGCCGACCTGCTTATGGAATCAGGCGTTATGCCACAGGCTGGGAAACGTCTGGAGGAATCTCTTGAGCTTGGAATGAAACTTAAAAATCCTGAGATCATTGCCCTGGCATACCAGTCCCTGTCTGAATACTATCAAAAAGCCGGCAATCCTGCACTGGCGCTGGCTTACTTCCGGAAATACAGTGATGAGAGGGATAGCATAGACAGCCGGAAACAGGTTGAAAAACTGGCCATGGACCAGCTCAATTTCGACCTCGGGCAGAAAAACGCAGCTATAGAAAAGATGGAACAGCAGGTACAGGCGTTGGAAAATGAAAAAATGATCAGGGATCTTTCCTTGCGCCAGCAGAAGCTGTTCAGGAATTTCGCCATTGTGGCCGCCCTCTTCCTGCTGATCCTGGCCTTATTGCTCTATAACCGTTATGCTCTTAAGAAAAAGAAAGAAAAGCAACTGGAAGAGCATTTGCAGACAATCGACAGGATGAACCAGCGGCTAAGGGCATCTGAACTGGAATTGAAAGCGCTCAATGCTTCCAAGGATAAGTTTTTTTCCATTATCGCACACGATATAAAAAATCCGTTAACGGGCCTCATGGGGTTCAGCGAACATATCAGGAGAAATTACAAAGAAATGAATCCTGATGAACTGCTGGATGTGGCGGAGATCATGTACACAGCCTCGCGTAACCTGTATTCTCTCCTGGAGAACCTTCTTACCTGGTCGCGTCTGCAAACCGGGAGAATGCCCCATGAACCGGAAAATTTTGATCTTACTGAACTTATCGAGCAGATCATATCGCTTCAGCAGGCAAACGCCCTGCAGAAAGGAATATCCGTGAGTATGGAAGGTGAGAAAACCAGGGTATATGCCGATAGGAATATGATTCACCTGGTGCTGAGAAATCTACTTTCGAATGCCATCAAATTTACCCCTTCCGGAGGGAACATCCGTATTTCATCGCTAATCTCAGGGAATAGGGTTGAAGTGAAGGTATCTGATAATGGCCTGGGCATGAGCGAGGACGAGCAACAACAATTGTTCAGGGTTGACGGCTATTTCACTACACGTGGTACAGCAAATGAAGAGGGAACAGGGCTTGGATTGCTTCTATGCAAGGAATGTGTTGAAAAAAACGGGGGAACCATTAAGGTCAATAGCAAAGAAGGGGAAGGCAGTACCTTTGTATTCACGGTTCCCCGGGTTACGGGGAGTTGATTTTCGTCAAATTCGGCTTATCTTTGAGCAAGTAACCATGCATTTCTATAAACCTCCACTATGGCCAAACAACAAATTACCTATAACGATGCCATTGCAGAGATAGAGGATATCATCGCGAGGATCGAAAATGAAGAACTGGATGTAGACGATATGGCCCAGAAAGTGAAAAGGGTATCGTTCCTTCTTAACCTGTGCAGGGAAAAACTGAAGACCACCGAAGCGGAAGTGGAAAAGATACTGAAGGAGATGGAACCCGAATAAAAGTTTATTTGCAGGGACCGCTAATCTCTTTCATGGAAATATTCATATCCAACGCCATTTCTGAGAAATACCGGAGTACGTTATTGATAGTAAGGGCATAACCCGTACGAAAATCGGCCGATTTGTAGAATTCTTTGGCCATATGTTTGATCTGGTTCTGGCTGGCAATCAGAACCTGTATAGGATCAATATCCTGGATATTGATCTTTCCCTCGCCTTCTTTCAACATTTTCAGGTTATCATTGATGATCTTCATCAGGTTGACATAGGCTTTGTTCAGCAATTCCAGCCGGTGTCCAAGGATGCCGATCACTTTTCCCGATTCAATATTGATTAGCGGTGCGCCCGAAAAACCATACCGCAGGGTTGAATCCACCTCGATATACTTTCTGCCGCTTTCATGAAAAATAGCAGAAATCAATCCGCTTTTGATGCTAAGATTCTGGTGTTCAAACTGGAAGCCCAGCATAACCGTCTGCTGTCCAATCTCATATTTTGCAGAATTGCATAAACTCAGGGAAGGAACCGAAGCAAATTCTTTATAGTCACCCCTGATCACCGAGAAACCGGTAGGCTCTTCAAAGGAAGCATTCAGGATACTGTCCCTGAATGCCTGGAATGGCAATACAATCCTGCTTGTTGGCGTCTGACCATCCACCCCGGTAAAGAAAATTTCCACCTCCGAAAATTCATGGGTTTTGTATGAATAGTCATCGGAAATAATATATGGCCCAACCTTGAATCCGGTGGCTGTAACAGATTTGATACCCGACTTGTTGATGAAATTAATACAACAGACAGAAGCATAACAATCGTTCCAGGTTTTTTTATACATCGCAGTTAGGTTTTTGCAGGCAGAATAGCAAGGCGTTAGTTTCAAAAAACGAAAATAGGCAGTTTTTTGATTTGACATGTCTTTATACGAAAAATATCTTCACAGGATTTCTTTCCTGTTTGCCTATGCCGCTACGCAACCATCCCGATTGTGTATTCTATATCAGCAATTTACAAAGGTATATGAAAAATAAAAACTGCATTCCCGGTATAATTCCGCGAATGCAGTGAAGTATTATCCAACAATTAGTTCAGAAGCTAAGCTGGATGCCGAACAGAAAATTTATACCTGCCTGGGGAAAGTATCCATCAATGGATTGGTACTTCCCTTCATAATAAAACCTATAAACCCAGGCATTAGAAGAGTACATGGCATTGAACAGGTTATTCACCATAAGTTCCAGCTTCACCTGTTTGATCCATTTCATGGGGAATGAGTAGTTCATCAAAAGGTTGTTAACAAAATATGCGTCAAGCATTCTGTCTGATGATGATGTATTGTCGATATACTGTTTCCCCACGTATTTTGATTGTATGCTTGCAGAAAATCCTTTGAAGGGGGAATATTCCAGTTGTCCCCCCGCCAGGAATGCCGGAGAGAAGGAAAGATCGGTAAGTCCGATGTAATTGGCCAGCTGGGGAGACTGATTGACAGGGTCGTTCCAGTAATCCCAATTATCAACATATTCCGTAAAGTGCAGAATTTTGTTTCGGCTTAATGCGGCATTGGCGTTGAGTCGCAGACCTGGAAGGATGTTCCATTCCGCCAACATTTCAATTCCGGCACGGTAGCTTTCTTTTGCATTGGTCATCACCGGGTCGCCCACGTCGTTTATTTCGCCGGTAAGCACCAGCTGGTTATGGTAATACATATAATAGAAATCGATTCCCAGCCTGAAATTTGGCATGGACAACTGGTAGCTCAACTCTGCATTCTGTAGTTGCTCGTCCACCGGCGCGGGTTTATTGGGATCTTCGTCCACATAATTACTACGTGAAGGCTCCCGGTGACCAACTCCCCAGGTCAGGCCCAGGCTCTGCCGCTCACTTAAGGCATACTGAATACCCAACTTGGGGTTGAAAAAGTCAAAAAGATGAGTCTGGGTGATATTCCTAAGCTTATCGTCAATACCGTTCAGGGTATAATAGATATGGCGGTACTGCAAGTCGGCATAAATGCTCAGGTTATCGGTCAAATGCGTGGTATTTCGCAGAAAAATATTGAAATCATTCTTTTCAGCCTTTGAGCGGTACCATTCGTAATTCATGGGAACGCTTCCTGCCACCCTGTTCCAAATGATATAGCCAAAGTGATGACCGTCATACCTGTTCAAGGCCGTACCCAGCGACCAGTCGGATTTCCCTTTCGAATAATTCACCGATCCTACTATGCCGTAAAAGCCATTGTCGAGCCATTTCTGCCGGATAAGATCAGTTTTCTGAATCACGCCGTTTTCATAATATCCCACCGGAAGGCCCAATACATAGTGTATGACAGAATCGCTTCCTATGAAAAGATCGGGAAGCCCGTAATCGGCAAAGGACTGACTCTTTTCATATTCCTCGTAATACCCTTTGCCCCGGGTATAGTGCAAGGCGGCTGAAAAAGAGAGATGATCGCCTGAAGTGTGTGAAAGCAGCAACTGGTAGTAATCCTGCTTATAATTATCGGTCTGGTTGCTGTAGGTGTACATATTGTACTTGCGTGGATTGGAATTGAACAGGTTTGCCGAATCCTGCGCATCCAGTCCGTTAGCCATGATGTACGTTTCCATCCCGGCCACATCGTTATTAAGTTTGGCCTTGGGCACTCCGTTCCATGCCTGGTAAGTTCTTTCCTTGCCCGAAAAAGTGACAAATTTCACAATGGTATGGGCAGCATAATAGCCACCCGAGAGGTAATACGATTTGAGGTCGGAGAAGGCCCTGTCGATAAAGCCATCGGAAGTAATGGTCGACAGCCGGCCGTCGAAAGCGAAATGGTTGTTGATCAGTCCGGTACCGAACCGCACATTGTTCTTCCAGGTGTTGAATGAGCCTGCGGAGGAGTTTATTTCCGTATAGGGCTGCTCATTGAGCGACAAGGTTTGCAGGTTGAGTGAAGCGCCAAAAGCAGCCGCGCCGTTGGCAGAGGTTCCTACCCCGCGTTGTAACTGTGCGTTCTCGATCGATCCGGCAAAATCGGGCAGATCGACCCACCACACACCGTGCGATTCGGCATCGTTAAGGGGAACGCCATTCACCATCACATTGATACGGGTGAGATCGGAACCCCGCACGCGGAATGAGGAATAGCCAATTCCGGTACCGGCATCGGATGTGGTAACCAGCGATGGAGAAAGACTGAGCAGCGTAGGCATATCCTGCCCCAGGTCGCTTTTCTCCAATTCTTCCCGGCTGATGTTAGTATAACTCACCGGCGTGTTTTTGCCTGCCCTCCAGGCTTTCACCAGCACCTCATCGCCAAGATAAACGGCCGGTTGAAGACTGAAACTCTGCTTCACATCCTTGTCAAGCACAACCTTTGTTTCTACCGTCTTATACCCAATAAAACTGATCTTCACCTGGTATGTACCCGCTTTCAGGCCGCGGATCAAAAAAGCTCCGTCATTTCCCGTGACTGCGCCACGGAATGTCTGAAGGATCGACACATTGGCGCCTGCCAAAGGTTCATTGCCTTCGCCCGTAATCACTCCCGAAAAGGAGAACTGCGACCATAAGCTGCCATGAACCAATGCAAACGCAAAGATTAACATCATGCGTTTCATGTTCGTTTTTTTAAGTTCAACAAAAAAGGCAGCAATGAAAAACAGGTATCATTGCCTCCAACTCCCTACGCCGGCATTACCCGGGTCAGGTTCTAAGGGTATGATCTCAGCCCGATTTTTTAGGGCACCCCCTTAGAGATAATGAGGCAAAGATAGAAAAATATTTGATTTTCTTACCGGGTACCTGTCAGAATAACCCCTTCAAAAAAATAAGGTCTGCTGCTTGCTGCAACAGACCTTATTCCTTGGCTGAACCGGAGAATTATTCCACCTTCAGAACATCCTTGAATGCTTTGAGGAAGGTTTCCTTCGGCAGGGCGCCCAAAGCCATTTGCGGTTGTCCTTCCATAGGAATGAAAAGCAGGCTGGGTATACTCTGAATGCCAAATACAGAAGCCAGTTCCTGCTGATCTTCCGTGTCAACCTTATAAATATTCATCTTTTCTTTATAGGTTTCAGCCAGTTCTTCAAGTATGGGGGCAACCATCTTGCAGGGTTGGCACCAATCTGCATAGAAATCGATCAGACAAGGCTTGTCGCCTGCAAATTTCCAATCCGTATTCTTTTGGTAATCAAACACTTTCTCAAGAAATGTTTCCTTTGTGAGATGCTCTAACATGATTGCCTGTTTTAAAATTAATATTTCAACAAATTTACATATATAAATATAACAAATCATATTCCATTTTGCTCAATTCAATCTTTTGTGCCGAAAAAATGGAAAACATTGTAATTTTGTCATCCTTTCTGAACCTTTGACAGTAGAATGAAAGAATATATATCTGATCCTGTTTTTGAGAAGATTGCGGAAACGGCCGCAGCCCAAGGCATAGATGCCTATGTAATCGGGGGATATGTAAGGGACTGCCTGCTGAACAGACCTTCCAAAGACATCGACATCGTGGTGGTGGGAAGCGGCATTTCCCTGGCAAGGAAAGTGGCCGCAGCCCTGGACAGGAAGATTCATGTAACTGTATTTAAAAATTTCGGCACGGCCAATTTCCGTTACCGCAACCGTGAAATTGAATTTGTGGGGGCCCGAAAGGAATCGTACCGGCATGATTCACGCAAGCCCGTAGTTGAAGATGGCACGCTGGAAGATGATCAGAAACGCCGTGATTTTACCATCAATGCACTTGCCATAAGTCTTAACCAGGCCGATTACGGTACACTGCTCGATCCATTTAACGGACTGGCAGACCTGAAAGAGAAGATCATCCGCACTCCTCTCGAACCCGATACCACCTTCTCCGACGATCCCCTCCGCATGGTCAGGGCTATACGGTTTGCCACGCAGCTCGATTTCCAGATTGAGAACACAGCCCTTGAATCCATTGCCCGAAACATAGACCGGCTGAATATCCTCTCCCGCGAGCGCATTGCCGATGAGATGAACAAAATTTTGCTTGCCCAGCGCCCATCAAAGGGGTTCAGGCTGCTTGAAAGTACAGGCCTGCTGCCCCTGATCCTGCCCGAGGTGGCCGCATTGAAGGGCGTAGAATCCATGGAAGGTCGTTTCCACAAGGATAATTTCTTTCACAGTATAGAGGTTCTCGATAATATTTGCAGGCATACTGACAACTTGTGGCTGCGATGGGCCGCCCTCATTCATGATATCGGCAAACCCGTAACAAAAAAGTACAGTCCCGAGACCGGATGGACTTTCCACGGGCATGATTTCATCGGATCGAAAATGGTACCCGAGCTGTTCAAAAAGATGAAACTTCCCCTGAATGAGAAGATGAAATATGTACAGAAGCTGGTACTGCTCCACCTTAGACCGATCGTGCTTTCACAGGAAAACATTACCGATTCGGCAGTGCGAAGGCTTCTTTTCGAAGCAGGAGACGATATTGACGATTTGATGACCCTTTGTGAGGCCGATATTACTTCGAAAAACGAGGAACTGAAGAAAAAGTACCTGGCCAATTTCAGTCTGGTGAGGCAGAAGTTGAAGGAACTCGAAGAAAAGGACCGGATCCGGAACTTTGAACCCCCGGTTTCAGGCAACGACATCATGGAAACCTTTGGATTAGGCCCCTGCAGGGAGGTTGGCACCATCAAAACAGCGATCAAGGATGCCATTCTCGATGGGATTATTGCCAATCATCCGGATGAGGCATACGCATTCATGCTCAAAATGGGAGAAGAACTGGGACTAAAAGTCAGGAAAATTATTGTGCCCGGCCATAATACAGATCCAGAAACACAGGAAGGTGATCGCTGAATCCACCGGCATAGCGATACCCGTCGTATGTCCGGAAAGGCCTTTTCCCCAGTCCGTTTTCATCATTTACCAGGATAAAAGGGGCTGAGAAAATATGCGCATCGGCCGGAGTGCATGCAAATCCGCTTTCATCCTTTAACATTGCCCCGGACACAATGAACTGATCCAGTACCGACCAGTTTCCGTCGAATTTATGCGTTCCGGTGCGGGCATCATCCATAAAGACAGATGAAAGGTTTACCAGCCGGCAGGTGTCTGACTTCTTCTTCACAGAACATGCTCCTAATCCGCCTGAAACGCTGTAGTCGGAGGGTTCGTCATTGAAATCGCCCGTGATGACAACCTTGGCCTGGGGCGAGCCTTGCATCAGCGAATCAATTTTACTTCTCAGCAGTCGGGCAACAGTAAGCCGTTTATGATCGCTTTCCGATTGACCGCCCGAACGCGATGGCCAGTGATTGACAAAAACATGCAGGGTATCCAGCATCAGAGTGTCATTTGCCGGAACCAGCATGGCATAAAGCAGGTCACGGGTGGTTTCTCCCGGAGATTCTTCAAAATCCACCCTGAACCACCTGGCACGAATCAGCCTGAGACGGTCTTTCCTGTATAGCATGGCCACATCGATGCCGCGTTTGTCGGGCGATTCCTTGTGTACGATACCATAGGGAAATTTACAAAGGGGCGTGCCATAATAGAGGTCGTTCAGCACTTTCCGGTTTTCCACTTCGCATAGTCCGATCACAGCCGGTGGTTCCCAGCCTCCCACGGCGGCAATCACCTTGAACGTATGCTGCAATTTGAGCTGGTAACGTTTGGGTGTCCAATAACGCTCTCCCCCGGGAAGGAACTCCTCATCATTCACTAAGCTGTCATTCCTTGTATCGAAGAAGTTTTCGGTATTCCAGAACATCATCCGGTAGAAAGCACGATCCTGCTGTGCATAAATATGACAGCCGAATATAAGAAAACCTGAAAGAAGTATGCAAAAACGCATACCAGACTATTATTTATGTGGAGCAATCTCAATCCGCTCAAAGGCGCCCAGGTCCGGCCCGTTATCACTGGTCCTGCTTTTCCCATTGAAATCGACCGGGTA
The DNA here is from genome assembly GCA_021812865.1 of Bacteroidota bacterium. Taxonomy (GTDB): domain Bacteria; phylum Bacteroidota; class Bacteroidia; order Bacteroidales; family JAAYUG01; genus JAKAMP01. Next base: position 9,959 of record JAKAMP010000053.1, read on the forward strand.
AAGAATACCCGTGGCTTTGTCACCTGCATCCTTGCAGGCCGAAAGGGTATCCAGTTCAAAGTTATATTTTTCTGCGTTAATAAACCCAGGGTCTTTATCAGAAATGATATTTAAAAAATGGCTGATCTCTTCTGCACTGAAAACAGCCGGGTTCATGCGGATAAGGCAATGAT
>JAKAMP010000054.1 GCA_021812865.1 Bacteroidota bacterium
TCAAACAATTCAAAATATTCATATTCAAAATCATATGGCAAACGGTCGGTGTTCAGCACCCGCTGAAGGGCATCACCGCTGAGATGCCTAGAGGATAATCCTTTCCGGTTATCCTCTTCTGTGTAAAAGATTTCATTCATCAATCCTGTAATTATTCATCAGGAGCAAAGATACATCCACCATGTGAAGCCAATGTTACGCCTGCATTAACTTTTCGTTTACACGAATCCAATTTGAAGCCTTAAACCCGCATGCAATTGTCATATAAACGTATAATCGCCATCATTGAAAAATGCCACACAAACTCAAAACCCTCGCGAGACAGCCAGACCACAGGACATTTTTTCACGCTAATTGCTGTGATAATTTCGGTAATGTTCGAAATCTTCCTAATATCCGGCAGCCTGCCCGTCCTTTCTCGATTCGGAAGCCCCGTAATATACTTTATTGACCGGATCGACCATGATGGCCTGGTAACCTCCGTAACCGCCCAGGTCAAATTCCACCTGGTGGCCCATCTTCATCAGTTCCCTGATCACCTCATAATCGAACCCGCTTTCCAGGGCCACATATCCTCCGTCGGTCATTTTATCCCCGGTGGGATCGCTTGAGCCGTAATGCTGGATGCGGGGTGCATCACCGGCTTCCTGCAGGTTCATCCCGAAATCGATGAGGTTGGCTACGATCTGTACATGTCCCTGGGGCTGCATATCTCCTCCCATAACCCCGAAGCTGATCCAGGGTTTGCCGTCTTTGGTTATGAATCCCGGGATAATGGTGTGAAAAGGCCTTTTATGCGGTGCGTAACAATTGTTATGGCCCTCTTCCAGGGTGAAGAGCTCTCCCCTGTCCTGCAACATGAATCCGAGGCTGTCGGGTGTCATGCCCGATCCCATGCCCCTGTAATTGCTCTGGATAAGCGATACCATATTCCCCCACTGGTCGGCTACCGTCATATATACGGTATTTGAGGTGCGGGGTAACCCGGCATCATAGGTTTTCGCTGCCCGGTTGGGATTGATGAGTTTCCTTCGTTCCGCAGCATATTCTTTCGAAATAAGCTCTTTCACCGGGATGGAACTGAAATCTGGATCGGCATAATATTTTGCCCGGTCCTCAAAGGCCAGCTTTTTGGCCTCCACAAAAAGGTGAATATACTCCTTGCTTCCGAACCCCATGGACTTTAAGTCATACCCTTCGAGAATATTCAACATCTCCAAGGCTGCTATCCCCTGTCCGTTGGGCGGAAGTTCCCATACATCGTACCCCCTGTAATTTGTCGAAACCGGTTCCACCCACTCGGAATGATGATCGGCCAGGTCTTTGGCCGACAGGAAACCACCGTTTCGTTTCATATAGTTTTCTATTCTGTATGCAATCTCTCCCTTGTAAAATACATCGCGCCCTTCCTTCCCAATCTTTTCGAGTGTATTCGCCAGATAAGGATTCCTGAAAATCTCCCCTTTGGCCGGCATTTTGCCCTGGGGCATATAGATCATTTTAAACCCTTCGTATTTCGCATACAGTTTGCCCGAACTCTGGAGGTAATAGGCAATGAGCTCACTCACCGGAAAACCTTCCCTGGCATAGTCGATGGTCGGATGGAGAATTTCGTTCATGGGCAGGCTTCCGAACCGCTTATTCAGTTCAAACCAGCCGTCCACGCATCCCGGAACGGTTACCGGCAAGGGTCCGAATGATGGAATTTTGGTATATCCCTTCTTCTTCAGGTATGCCAGTGTCAATCCGTAAGGTGATCGACCGCTGGCATTCAGTCCGTAGAGTTTCTGACTTTTGGCATCCCAAACGATGGCAAAGAGATCACCCCCGATTCCGCTGCCGGTAGGTTCCACAAGGCCCAGCATGGCATCCACGGCAATGGCTGCATCGATGGCATTGCCTCCCTTCTTCAGAATGTCAAGCCCCACCTGGGTGGCCAGCGGCTGACTGCTGCAAACCATTCCATGCCTGGCAATCACTTCGCTGCGTGTAGCAAAAGTTTTGCCCGTCACACGGTCCTGTGCCTGCATGCCGGAATGAACCAAGAACAGCAGAATCAGGATGAAAAAAGTTCTTTTCATATCAGGGATTTTATCTCAAAAATAACATTATCCATTACGAAATTTGTTTTACCTGCTAAAAGATTAGCATTCCTCCAAGGCTAATGAAAAGACGAACATAGGTATCCCGTGCTTTTCCAAGCGCATTTCTCCTGAAAAGATAGACTAATTCAAAGCAATGAGTTATCTTAGTCCGCAGAGTATTTGCAGCCTATGATTCATGAACCATCGTATATTGCCTTGTCAAAAAGCGGAAAACTAAGAGAGACCGCCAACCGTTTGCTTAAAAACCTTGAATCATGCACATTATGTCCCCGGCAGTGCAAGGTGAACCGGCTGAAAGGAGAAATGGGCATCTGTAAAACCGGCCGCTACGCCTCGGTATCTTCAGTGCATGCCCATTTTGGCGAAGAGCCGCCCCTGGTAGGATTTAACGGTTCGGGTACGGTATTCATCACGAGCTGCAGCCTAATGTGCAATTTCTGTCAGAATTATGAGGTAAGTCACCTGGGAGAAGGACAGGAAGTGCCCCCGGTTGAATTTGCAGCCCATATCCTTTCCCTGCAGTGGGCCGGTTGTCATAACATCAACTTTGTTACTCCTACCCATGTCATTCCTCAAATCGTCGAAGCCGTTGCCATTGCCGTTGAGCAGGGTCTGAATATCCCCCTCGTTTATAATTCCAGTGGATACGATAATCCCGAAACACTCGGACTGATCCAGGGCATCTTTGATATCTATATGCCCGATCTCAAATTTTTCAATCCGGAACTTTCAGCAGAAACCTGTAATGCCCCGGATTATGCAGACTGGGCAAAGAATACTTTGAGGGAAATGTACCGTCAGGTGGGTGATTTGCAAGTGGATGAACAGGAAATCGCTTACAGGGGACTCATTGTGCGACACCTGGTTTTACCCGGACAATTGTCCGATACCCAGAATATTCTGACTTTCATTGCTGAAGAGATTTCTCCCCTCACCTATACCAACCTCATGCCCCAGTTCAGACCGTGCGGCGCCGTATCAAAACACCCCGTGCTGGGCAGAAGGCTTACCAAACAGGAATTTGAACAGGCGCAGGGATACGCCCGCTCCCTCGGTCTCCGGCTCGCAGAATGAGTTCCTGAATCCTTCAGTGAACAACGGTACTCAAAAATAACCTTAAACCTGAGACCAGAAACAAGCGATCGATTCTGTTTTCACCCCTGAATTTTCCTCCAATAGCCAAAAGCATATGGCTAACAACACAGAAAAATGCCGCTAATTTCACAGATTTTTAAAATATATTTATGATTTTATGAAAGCATAGACTTCGGCCTTGGGGTGGTAATGATCAAAGTAATTAAAAATCGAACTCATCCCCCCTGGCCGGGATCTTCACATGTTCAAAACCCTTCTCCACAAGCCTTTCCCTGTAAAACTCCTGTGCCTCCAGTTCACCATGTACCACAAAGGTGACCTTGTTCTTTGCCGGATTCTGGCTTCGCGTAAGATAGCTGAGCATTTCTGCATAATCCCCGTGTCCCGAGAAAGAATCAATCCGCTCCACATCTGCGTTCACCTTGTACCGGGTACCAAAAATGGAAACCTCCTTTTCTCCCCTCAGTATCTTTGCCCCCAGCGTACGGGGTGAACAATATCCCACTGCCAGCACCGTGTTTTTCGGATCGGAAATGCTGTTCGCCAGGTGATGCTTTACCCGGCCCGCTTCCATCATGCCCGATGCAGAGATAATGATGCAGGGTTTATTCCAGTTATTGAGCTTTTTCGAATCGTCCTGGGTTTCCACATAGGTAAGGCTCCCGAAACCAAACGGATCCGGATCCGTTTGCATCACCTTCAGAATATCCCCGTTGAAACATTCGGGATGCATACGGAATATTTGCGTGGCATTCACCGAAAGCGGACTATCTACAAACACTTCGATCTTCGGCAGCTTGCCAGCATTATAAAAGTTATTCAGGGAATAGACTATTTCCTGGGTCCGGCCTACGCTGAAGGAAGGAATAATGAGCTTGCCCTTTTTCTGTACGCAGGTTTGATGAATTACTTCCAGCAGCTTTTTTTCTGCATCTTCCGTTTCCGCATGCAAACGGTTGCCATACGTGGATTCGGTGATCAGCAGGTCAGCCTGTGGAAATACCTGAGGCGCCTTCAATATACGGTTCACCGGCCTGCCAATGTCGCCTGTGTACGCCACGGCAATCTCCCGGTCTTTTTCCTGGATATAAATCATCGTTACGGCGCTACCCAGCAAGTGCCCTGAATTGATGAACTGTATCGACACATTCTCATCGATGCGGAATTTCTTTTCGTAAGGAATGCCCACAAAACAACTCATGCAGGCATGCGCATCCTTGAGGGTGTAAATGGGTGTCACGGGTGGCAGCCCTTGCTTCTGGCGCTTCTTATTGTGGGTGTGGGTATCATGTTCCTGTATTTTGCCACAGTCGGCCAGCATGATGGCACACAGGTCACGCGTGGCTGATGTGGTATAAACGGTTCCCCTGAAACCTTCCTTGTATATGTAAGGTATCAGTCCCGAATGGTCGATATGCGCGTGCGAAAGGATAAGGTAATCGATCTCCGATGGATTGAACCCAAGGTCCCGGTTCATGGCATCGGTCTCCATTCCCTTGCCCTGGTACATCCCGCAGTCCAGCAGGATACGCTTTCCATTGATCATCAGCAAATGTTTGCTGCCCGTCACTTCCTGGGCGGCTCCAAGAAATTTAATTTTCATATCTCAGGTCGTTAAATGTTTATTTTCTTATCGTCGTTCCTCCTTCCATACCCGCAGCTCAGATCAGAATATAATTTGATCCCATCTGTTAAATCCGGTCTCGTCAAAGTCGAAGACATGGATGATGTTTCATAGGGCTAAATTTAGTAACTTTCTGCTTGCATGAAAATCTACAAGCTGTCTATTATGACTTTTAAGCCAATAAATCCTCTTCAGCAACCGGAATATCAATAAAGGATTCATGGAAGAAGCAATAAATGAAGAAAGAGGCAGACGTCTGTTCGTGATGGGCGACATTCACGGGGCATACCAGGCCATGATGGATTGCCTCGGAAAAGCTGATTTCGATTACGGGCACGATAGGCTTATCTGCCTGGGTGACGCGTCCGATGGCTGGCCTGAAGTAAATAAGGTTTTCGATGAGCTGCTGAAAATCCAAAACCTGGTCTATATCATGGGTAACCATGATGAATGGACTCTGAAATGGTTCGAGACGGGGAATATGCCCTACGTATGGCTTACCCAGGGCGGCGATGCCACCATTACCAGCTACCCCGAGGAAATCCCTGCTTCACATGTAAATCTGCTCCGATCGGCTAAGGAATATTTTATTCATGAGAATAAACTTTTTGTTCATGGCGGCATATATACCGATGTGCCTATAGAAAAACAACAAAGGGAAACCCTGCTGTGGAACCGTACCCTCGTCCAATCGGCCATTTATTATTCCTCTTGCGGATTTATGCACAACCTCAGTTCTTTTGATGAGATTTTCGTTGGCCATTCCCCTACCCTCAATTTCAACTCCACTGAACCCATTCATGCCTGTGAAGTGTGGCTCATGGATACCGGCGCGGGATGGAAAGGCGGTTGCCTGTCCATGATGGATATCAAAACCCACCGGATATACAAAAGTCGTCCGGTGCAGGAATACTACCCCGGAGTTCAGGGCAGAGACAAATTCTGAAATTCTGCCAGGCACCTTTCAATTGAAATTAACTACCTGAAATTACTCAGAACAATAAGATCATTTCTGGCATTTCCGCTTACTACCATACCTTTTAATAAACCATATCTGACTATTTTTTGCTGCATTGACCACAGGTAAAGCAAAGTATTGCCGTTCACACACGAATTGCTTACCTTGTGAAAGAAATCCCGACTGTACAACCCTAAATTGCACCCACATGAGATACCGTATCTTATTCATCCCCATCATCCTGATCTGCTTCTCTTTCAGCCTTGCAGCCCAGCAGAATGCCCTGCCCCTGCTGAAAGTACAGGGAAACAAAATTGTAAATGAAAAAAATGAAACCCTGGTATTTCATGGGGTGAACCTCTCTGATCCGGACAAGCTCGACAAAGCGGGCAAATGGACCAAAGACTATTTCCAGGAAGCCAAAAACTGGGGATCACAGATCATTCGCATACCCATTCATCCTTCAGCCTGGAGGACAAGAGGCGCAGCCTCGTACCTGAAACTCCTCGACGACGGCGTGCAGTGGGCTACCGAACTGGGCATGTATGTGATCCTCGACTGGCACTCTATAGGGAACCTCCGCACTGAACTCTACCAGAACGAAATGTACAACACCACACGCAAAGAAACCTTTGAATTCTGGAAAACTATGGCTTCCCACTTCCGCGGAAACAATACCGTTGCTTTTTACGAAATATTCAATGAGCCTACCACCGCAGGGAATACCCTCGGTACCTGCTCCTGGAGCGAGTGGAAAAGTATCTGTACGGACATCATCCGGATCATCCTGGCAAATAATCCCAAAGCCATCCCGCTGGTAGCCGGGTTCGACTGGGCATACGACCTTACGCCTCTGGCGCTCGATCCGCTCGACATCCCGGGTATCGCCTATGTTTCACACCCTTACCCTGAAAAAAGGGGACAACCCTGGGAGCCTCAGTGGGAAAGAGATTTTGGTTTCGCCGCCTCAAAATACCCGGTGTTTGCTACGGAGATCGGGTTTGCCCTTCCAACCGAAAAAGGCGTTCATGTTCCTGTACATGGCGATGAAGATTACGGCAAGAGAATCACCGACTATTTCCAGGGAAGAGGTATCTCCTGGGTCGTATGGGTGTTTGATCCCGACTGGGCCCCCATGATGTTCAAGGACTGGAACTACACGCCTACTCACCAGGGAGAATTCTTCAGATCAGTAATGCTGAAACTGAACCAGAAAAAATGATCTTCCCGTCACTGCTGATCCCACTGTTATTGTAACAGCCTAATGCAATGGCCGAAGACTATTATGCCATACTGAATATCCCTGAAAATGCCTCGGTCGATGAAATCAAGCATGCATTCCGTGTGCTTGCCCTCCAGGTCCATCCCGATGTCAATCCTTCTCCCGAAGCCAAGGAAAAATTCATTCTCCTCACACGGGCCTACGAATATGCCGTTGAACAGGCTTTACGAAGGGTCAGCCAGGATGATCAAGTGTATGAATACGACTTTTCGAAAAACTGGGAGCAGGAGATCCGCGAGATCAGGAAAGAAATGAAGGAACAGGCACGGAAAGCTAATGAAATAAGGAAGGAGAAGGTTAGAAGACAAAAGGAAGAGCTCAAGAAAAGCGGCTTATATGATCTCTCGCTCGCCCTTAGATACCTGGTGCATTTCCTCGCCATCTTCCTGGGATTCGGACTGATAGCCTTTCCTGTCATCGTGAGCTTTCAGGCCGGACCAGCCGCATTGGGCTATCTTTTCTTCTTTTGGCTGACCGGGCTGTTTCTCCTGTTTCATATCTACTCCCAGAGAGGCAAATGGCTCAGGCTTGGAAAGTTTTTTTACCATTGGAAAGACGTAGTGGCCCTGCTGCGTTATGAAAATCCCAGCCCAGCTACGAATTGCTGGTACTGCAGAAACCGGCCGGCCAATGGCCATCCCTATAAACATTCCATGTTGTTCATCAAAGATATCCAATTACAGAACAAGGGGCCACTTCAGCATTATGCAGGCTATAAACGCGACTATGCAACCGTTCTTGTACCACGGTCAAGAAAAGCGTTCTATGTGCACAGCATAAATACCTTGCTTAAAGTAATGCTGATTACGCTTTCTCTGCTCCTCCTGCCCCTGCACAGTTACCTGTGGAGGTTTCTTGCCGGACTGACCGCGGGCGGACTCATTGCAGCTTTCGTCAATCTCCTTACACTCACCCGGCCCAAATCTACCCACCTGTTCAGCCCGGTCATCCTGTTCAAAATGCTGATCTGGATCCTGATCATCCTGGCGCTTACCCGGTTTGAAAAAGGCCCTGATTTCTATACCTCCGAAGATACCCTGGGCGTCATTACCCTTACCATCTTCTTCCTTGACCTGCTGGTCGATCCTCTCGCCAGGCTTATTCTCCGGAAAAAATTCCATCTCCCTATCTTTAAACAACCCCTTGATATCGCAAAACTGTTCTCCCAGGGATATCAAAATAACCTGGAAATACCCATCTGGTCCACCTTTTACCCCTTATTCCATTTCATTTTTTGAACGACAAAAATTTCTTACGGCCTGGGAATGAACATTATCCCTTCAGATTTGTTCTAGAGGTGAATGCGGATACCCTCCCGTCTATAAAAGCTTTGTTTGGTTACCCGACCTGAAACCTTAAACCTCAGACTCGAAACAACTGGTATAGATCAACCACTGGTCATTCAAATGTCACATCAGACGCAAGACATCGGACACCAGACACCAGACTTTTGTTGTCAAAATGTAATGATTAGAATCACCCCCTATAAGTGAGAACCATCAATCAGATTTCATGAATTCCTCTTTTCTCATGGTATACCTTAGCTCCCAGATAATCAACGTATAATGGAAATTTTCAAGAACAAACTGGTTCGTATCTCCTATTCCCCGGAAACCAACGTAGCTACTGCCGTTTACAACGTCAAAAAACCTTCCAGATTTTATATGGAAGCCATCAGCAATGGCCTTGAACAGATCAACCGGAAGGATCCCGCGAAATGGTTGGATATGTTAGATGAAGGAATGGAATACAATACCTCCCTTGCCGTTCTTGCTGAAGATATGTGGAGAATGAAAGCCGCAGGAAGCAAGAAAAAACCGATGGTAAACAACAGCGTCATCAGAGAACATTTCAACCATGGTGTGCTGAAAAAGAAAAACTACCGGAAAACAGAAATATTTGAAGGACTGGACAACATTTCCAACTGGATAAAATCCAGAGATTGAATTCCTGTTTCATAGTTCTTAACAAGGCTGCCGGATATTTCATCCGGCAGTTTTTTTATCTATACCCTTCAAAACATTTCCTCTATACAAAATTCGCGGTTACCTGAACTAAAAACAAAGAGACTGAGAGCTCCCGACCCGGCATTAATCACTGACAATGACCCATTCCAGACATCAGACAATATTTTCATTAAACCCTACAATACGAAACAGCTTCAGCCATTCCACGCACCGCAAAATCCTCTTCCCCTTTGAATACCACCAAAAGCTATAAGCCAATTGCCAAAAGCTTTGAAGAAGAATCATAGTAAACCAATATATCTTAAATCCATTCTAAATAGTCATGGATTGATCAAAACCATTGATTTTTCGGGGCATTTTTCATTATTTTATTAGTTGATTTCACGAATAATCAACCGTATGCTCCGTTTCTCCATGAAGAAGAAGAATTCCAGGTATATACCCATGCTGCTATTAGGCGCCTTCCTGGGAATCCTCATGTTTCTGACTGCCAAAGAAGGTGTTGAAGCCACCTCTACCGATGCCTTTTGTAACAAGTGTCATGCCCATCCCCAGGCCACTGCCAGCTGGAAACGATCTACTCATTTCGACAATAAAAGCGGTGTGGCTGTCCATTGCGTGCAATGCCACCTTCCTCCTCATGGATTGCCCTACCTCGCCGAAAAAGCAAAAACCGGATTTCGGGATGTGTATTCCTATTTCTTTAAAGACTCTGCAAAAATCAACTGGGAGGAGAAATCAACCGTAGCGGCCGCCAACCGTCATACTTTCGTGCAATCATGCACGGCCTGCCACCAGAACTTATATCCGCTCGGCCTGTCGAAAGAAGGACAGGAGGCCCACCTGTATTATTCTCAAAAAACAGCCGAGATCACCTGCGTAAACTGTCATCTCAGCGTGGGTCATTTCAACCCCAATG
>JAKAMP010000055.1 GCA_021812865.1 Bacteroidota bacterium
ATTGAAAAGGGCATGGCCAGGGCAAATAAAAGAAAAAATATTTTTTTCATTTTCAAAACATTAACCAAAATGATACATCCCTAAAAGGTCTGGCGTAAATTTACAAAATCCCTGCCACAAATTTACTCTGTCCATGCAATCGTGTCATTCATTCGTCCGTTTTCAACAAAAATTAGACAACGACCAAAAGACATAGTCATAGAAAAGAGAATAAACCCAATCCATGAATTAAAAAATTTTCAAATGCATTGCAATTAATCCATTAGTATGCTCTTCCAGGAGCTTCTGATGAATAAATTGGGATAAATCATTATTTTTACCATTCATTTACGACCCGGGAGCTTGAAAGAATTCTACCCATACATCTTCAGACTGTTGTGGCTAATTGCTTTCTCATGCATAACGCCATGGGCTGCAGGTCAATTCTACAATGGCCACCAGATGAGCTTCGGCAAAAACAGGGTACAATATAATAATTGGTTCTGGTCGTTCTACCGGTACGATAAATTCGATATTTATTTCAACGAGAATGGAAAAGAGCTCGCCCTATACACCAACCGGGTTGCCAGTCGTGAGCTGGAAAAAATTGAAAATTTCTTCGACTATAAACTTGACAAGAGGCTTATTTTCCTCGTTTACAACAAGCTGACCGATTTCAGGCAAAGTAATATCGGGCTGGTGAGCGGCAATGATGAAAATAATATTGGGGGCGTCACTAAAATAGTGAAGAACAAGGTTTTTCTCTATTTTGAAGGCGATCACCGGAGTTACGACATACAGGTGAGGGCAGCTATTACTGAAATCATTCTCAACGAGATGCTTTACGGAACTGACTTTAAGGAGAATGTTACCAATTCCACCCTCATCAATTTGCCTTCCTGGTATAATGCAGGGCTGATTTCCTATGTATCTGACAAATGGGATATCAATATTGAAAACCAGGTGAAGGATGGCATCCTGAGCGGGCGTTTCAAACGATTCAACCAGTTGGAAGGCAATGATGCCCTGATTGCCGGACATTCGTTCTGGAAGTTTATTGCCGATGTATATGGAGAATCGGTCATTCCGAACATTGTTTACCTCACCCGAATCCAGAAGAGCGCCAATAATGGGTTTCTGTATGTACTGGGGTTCAATGTGAAGGAACTCGGAAAGCAATGGATTGAATATTACACTAAGAAGTATTCAGATTCAGCCTTTTTGAATAATCCGGTAATGCCTGACCATGGAAAGATCCTGAAACGGCCCAAAAAGACGAGGCTGTATTCGCAGATCAGGATCAATCCGGATGGCAAACTTATTGCATACACCACAGACGAGGACGGACAATATAAGATATGGCTGTACAATTCTGAAACACTCAAGACCAAACGAATTCTCAAGCGCGAGCATCAGCTGGACCAGATTAACGATACCTCCTTTCCTGTATTGGCCTGGAATCCATCGGGCCGTATCCTGGCTTTTTTCACTGAAGAGAAAGGGGGCATAAGGCTTTATTTTTACAATGTTGCCAGTCGGCAGCTTGAATTCAGAAATTTTCTCTATTTCGAAAAAATCCTTGATTTCTCATTCTCGGATGACGGGTTGAAGTTCGTATTCTCCGCCGTGCAAAACGGAAGAAGCGATGTTTTCGTCTATACCCTGGCGTCCGGCACTTACGAGCAACTCACCAACGACCTGGCCGATGACCGTGACGCCCATTTCATTGATCATTCCACACGGGTAATATTCAGCTCAGACCGCATGTCCGATACCCTGAAAACATACAACCCGGACGACATCCTGGGATCAACCTACGACCTGTTCATCTGTGATTACGCTGGAAAGGGCAATACCCTAGTCAACATCACCTCCACACCGTACTTTGATGAATTTGAGCCGTACGAGAATGCCCAGCTCGAATACCTCTACCTGGGCGATAACAATGGCATCATGAACCGCTACAAAGCCCGTTTCGACAGTACAATCAGCTTTGTGGACACGGCGACCCATTACCGCTATTTCAGCCGAACCTCGCCCCTCACCAATTATTCAAGAAATATTCTATCGCAGGATATCAGTCAGAAAAACAAAACCGTGGCAGATATATTCCTGAAAGCCGGTAAGGAATACTCATTTTACAACCCGCTCAGTACGGAATCACTGAGTGGACCTCTTCCCCAGACTGAATTCAGGAAAGTTCTCACTGCACAAATCAGGAAGAACGACAGCATTAACCAGATCAAGAAAGAAATTATCTCACTGGATGAAGCCATTAGCCGAACCAACCTGGGCATCAAAATTGATACGAGCTCACTGAATTCGCAGATGGTTGATGTGAACAATTATGTTTTCGAAGACGAAAAGCTGAATTATTACAATTCCCTTCTGGCAAACAAGAATATTGAAATCCGGCGGGATACTTCCAATATCAAGCCGGCTGCACAGATCCGCATTTACACTACTTCATTTTATACCAACTATATTGTAAGCCAGGTTGATTTCAGTTTTCTGAATGCCTCGTACCAGGCCTATACAGGAGGAGCGGTATATTACAATCCCGGCCTCAATATGTTTTTCAAACTGGGCACGAACGATCTGTTTGAGGATTATAAGATTACCGGAGGCGTGCGGTTTGCTACGGATTTTGATAGTAATGAATACCTTCTCAGCTTGGAGGATCTGAAAAAAAGGCTCGACAAGCAGATCATCCTGCACCGCCAGGTCTTCAAAAATACGATTTACGAGCCCAGCAAGCAGTTCGACACCTGGATCAAAACCTATACCCATGAAGCAATGTACGTGCTACGCTGGCCTTTCAGCCAGGTAAGCGCCGTGAGGGGAACGGCAACGGTCAGGGACGACCATACCGTTTATCTTGCCATTGAACCCAACAGCCTGAATGAGCCGGATGTGCATAAACTGTGGGTTGGCGGCAAGGGAGAATATATATTCGACAATACCCGTTTCTTAGGCATAAACCTATACAGGGGAACGCGTGCCAAAATATTCGCCGAATACTATAAGCAGGTAAACCGGTCCAAATCCGATCTGTGGGTACTGGGGGTGGATTACAGGCATTATACCCGGCTGAGCCGTACCTTTATCCTGGCCAACCGGTTTGCAGCCAGTACCTCGTTTGGTCACAGTCCACTGATTTACTATCTCGGCAGCGTGGACAACTGGATGAATATTTTTCCGAACAAGACCCCTACCTTCGATTCCTCGGTGCCGGTTGACCAGAAAAAGAATTATGCCTACCAGACCCTGGCCACCGATATGCGCGGATTTACCCAGAATATCCGTAACGGGAACAATTTCGCCCTGATCAACAACGAGCTGCGTTTCCCGGCGATACGGTATTTTGCCAACCGGCCCCTGAGCAACAACTTCCTGAACAACTTCCAGATTGTGGGCTTTTTCGATATCGGCAGCGCGTGGACCGGCCTTACACCCTGGTCGGGCAAAAATGCGTACGATAAACAGTCCGTTTCCCAGGGAGCCGTCACGGTAACCGTTGACTCAAACCGCGATCCGGTGGTAGCCGGTTATGGTTTCGGCCTACGATCCATGCTGCTGGGCTATTTTGTCCGGGTGGACTGGGCATGGGGAATTGAAAACCACACCATTCTTCCCCGGATATTTTACCTGTCGCTCAACCTAGACTTCTAATCCCATCGAAATGACACTATACGAAATTGTTGTTTTGCTGATCACCGGGCTCCTGGCTGGGTTATTGTCGGGAACGCTGGGTGTAGGCGGCGGCATCGTGATCATTCCGAGCCTGGTGTTTTTGCTGGGAGTCAGCCAGTACCAGGCCCAGGGCACCTCGCTCATGGTTTTCACCCTGCCGGTTTTTCTGCTGGCTGTAATCAATTATGCGCGCCAGGGACAGGTGAATTACCGGTATGCCATGGTCCTCGTCATCGCCTTCATTGCAGGTTCCTATTACGGTTCGAAAATCGCCCTGCAACTTCCTTCGGCAACCCTGACCCGGATTTTCGGCATCCTGCTTATCACCATGGGGATCCGTATGGTCCTTATCAAACAATAACTGCATATGGAACCAAAAGAACGCATTTCCCGACTTTCAGAAAAGTTTTTCTCCGACATACGAGAGGTACGCCGGCACCTTCATCAGCATCCTGAATTGTCGTTTGCCGAAAACCAGACCACGGATTTCATTGCTTTACAACTGGAAAAGCTTGGCGTAAGTTACAGGAGGGGATTTGTGAAAACGGGTATCGTTGCTACCTTGGGGAAGAGCCAGCCGGGGAAACCCTGTATTGCCCTCCGTGCTGACATGGATGCCCTGCCCATTGAAGAGAAGAATGCCGTACCCTACAGGTCGGTGAACCAGGGTGTAATGCATGCCTGCGGTCACGATATGCACATGTCGGTTTTGCTGGGATGTATCCGCATCCTGAAAGAAATGGAAGAAGAACTGAAAGGCAAAATATACTTCATTTTCCAGCCGGGGGAGGAGTTGCTGCCAGGTGGTGCAAAGCTCATGCTGGAGGAAAATATTTTTGACGATGCGCAACCTATGGCCGTGCTGGGCCTGCATGTACTCCCCTCGCTGGAGTCAGGAAAAACAGGATTCAGACCCGGTATCTATATGGCATCAACCGATGAACTGTATCTCACCGTTAAAGGCAAAGGCGGACACGGGGCCATGCCCCAGGACATAGTCGATCCGGTATTGATCGCCTCCCATATTGTGGTTGCCCTGCAGCAGATAATCAGTCGAAAAGCCAATCCCACTATGCCCTCAGTGCTCACCATCGGCAAGTTTATCGCCAATGGCGCTACCAATGTGGTACCCGACGAGGTGAAAATGGAAGGAACATTCCGCACACTCGACGAGACCTGGCGGGCATCTGCACACAACATGATGAAGAAAATGGTAGAAAACCTGGCTGAAAGTATGGGTGGAAGCTGTGAATTCATCATAAAGAAAGGATATCCTGTACTTAAAAATGATCCCTCCCTTACCCTGAAAGCCAGTGAGCTCGCTGCGCAATATCTTGGAAGGCAGAATGTTACAGAACTCGATATACGAATGACCTCCGAAGATTTTGCCTATTTTTCTGAGAGATACCCGTCAGTTTTTTTCCGGCTGGGTGTAAAAAACGAAGAAAAACATATCACCTCGGCCCTTCATTCAGCCACTTTCGACGCTGATGAAAATGCCCTGCAAACCGGCATGGGAACCATGGCCTATCTGGCTTATTCCATTTTAAGGAGCATGTCATAAAATATTTTAAAAAAATCCGGTCATTTTTTTTGAATTTCTCAAATTGATTACTTTTGTAGCGTTAACTAAAATTATTCGAAATGGCTCACCAAATTTCTGAAGATTGTACCGCATGTGGTACCTGTATTGATGAATGTCCAGTGGAAGCGATCTCCGCCGGCGACATTTACAAAATTGATCCAGAAGTATGTACCGATTGTGGTGCCTGCGCGGATGTTTGCCCTGTAGAAGCGATTCATCCTGCCTGATTGGAATAAATTAACAAAGGCTGCTCAAACCGGGCAGCCTTTTTTTATTGATTTCACTGTACTATCCGATTTCAACGGCAATATCAGGGATCATATCTCGATTCCTGCAGAATCTTCATATAATCCTGCTCCGCCATTAGCATGGCCGGCGTTACAGCAGGGTTTTTCTCCAGGTAGCGACTCACCAAGCGCCATCCAATCCATACTCCTGCCCGCCCGGGAGAATAGCGTTCAAACGCCTTGGTGTAGGGCGATTCCTCAATAAATTTCCGAATCTCAAACTGGTCGGTTTTGAAGAGCAACTTGTTTTCCACAAGATAAGTCCACATGCCCCCTTCGTTTTTCAGGCACCACTTCATCTGTTCCGGACTGTATCCCAGCAGGAGAGTGTCGGGCAGTTGCGGCATCAGATCATGCAAAACACACAGCACTTTGCCATTGTATATCATCTCATCGAGCAAAGTACGCAGGGAATCGGGTTTGGGAAACTCGGTCATAAGCCAACCTTTCATGGCATCCGATGCCATCATCTCCTTTTCCATATTGAACTTGAGATATTGCGGAAGTGGAGGATTCAATTCATTATAAATTGCATTGTTCCTGCCCAGGTATTTTTCCAGCGCAATGGCAAGAATATTGTCCGAAGTGGCAATGCTCTGGCTGAATCCTCCAACGAAAGTATATACATGGGGAATCCCTTTGCCCGGAAAGTAATATGCATAATACCGGAAAGCCCCATCCAGCTGACGATTCAAAAAATCAACCTCCGGGTACTCATTCATACAGCTGGTATACAGTCTGTTAACCGAATAATCGGTGAGATATTTTTTGAGAAGTTCGGGAAAATCCGGTTCGTTAACTCTGCCAACCTGAATGATCCGGTTTGAAAAAAGATCCATAAAAGAGCCGTACTTTTTCTCCAGCTCGGGTATCTGCTGCGGCAGACTGTCGAGATTCAGTCCGAACAAATCCTTTTCAAACCGTTGAACCTGCACATTCACATGAATACCCGACACATCGGGAGCCTTTTTCTTCGTCTGGCAACCTGAAAAAACTGCCACGACAGAAAGAACAATCAGAACCTGGAGAGCATTCTTCATTCCATTTGCTTTATAACTATGCAAAAGTATCATTGCCTGTGAAATTTCCATGCATTTTGTCGTGCATCTTACGATTGTTGGTGAAATTTGAGGGATTCCGGGAATAGGGATGGATTATTTCTATTATCTTCGGTAAAAATTACGCATCTTCATGAAAATTGCCCTTGCACAGTTAAATTATCACATCGGCAACTTTTTCGAAAATACCACCCGTATTGCTTTTGAAGTGAAACAAGCCCAGGAGCAAAATGTGGATCTGATGATTTTTTCGGAACTTTCAGTGTGTGGGTACCCGCCTCTTGACCTGCTCGAACATAAATGGTTCATTGAAAAATGCATGGCTTCGATTCAGCAACTGGCCCGCATCTGTACCGATATTGGCGTGATTGTGGGCGGCCCTTCGATGAATCCCGACCAGCATGGCAAAAACCTTTTCAACTCGGCCTACTTTCTGTATGAAGGAGAAATAAAGCAGGTGATCAATAAATCGCTGCTTCCCACCTATGATATATTCGATGAATACAGGTATTTCGAACCCAATGATCAGTTCAGGCTCATTGAATTCAAAGGAAAGAAAATAGCGCTGACCATCTGTGAAGATCTCTGGGATGATCAGCCGGCGCTTGATTCGTTCGGCCGTACGAAACTTTACCGGGTTTCGCCCATGCACGAGCTCAGTAAGATGCTCCCCGACCTCGTCATAAACATCGCTGCCAGTCCGTTCTCCTACCGAAAACAGGAATTGAAGCAATCCATTTTCATCAACAAGGCAAAGAAATACAAGCTGCCGGTATTTTATGTGAACCAGGCTGGGGCTCAGACTGAACTGATCTTCGAAGGCAATTCCATGGTGATCAACCGCAAAGGAGAGATTGTAACCCTGTTGAAGCGGTTCGCGGAAGAAATCCGGGTGGTTGACCTCGATACCATAGATTCCCTTTCGCCGGTGGACTTCGAATACCATGATATAGCGTATGTTCACGATGCGCTGGTATTGGGCATCAGGGACTATTTCACCAAGCTGGGCATACAATCGGCTATACTGGGTTTATCGGGGGGTATTGATTCAGCCATTACGCTTGTACTGGCTGTAAGAGCCCTGGGAAAGGAAAATGTGCGCGTACTGTTGATGCCGTCCAGGTATTCCTCGGAACATTCCGTGACCGATGCCGAAGAACTGGTACGCAGGCTCGATGTCCAGGCCAATACCCTGCCAATCGAATCCCTCATGGATGCATTCGAATCCCTTCTTTTGCCTTCATTCCAGAACCTGCCGGCCGATATTGCCGAAGAAAACATACAGGCCAGGATAAGGGGAACCCTGCTGATGGCCTTCTCCAACAAGTTCGGAAATATTCTTCTGAACACCTCAAACAAGAGCGAAGCAGCCGTTGGATATGGAACCCTTTACGGCGATATGGCCGGCGGACTCTCAGTGCTGGGCGACGTTTACAAAACCGATGTTTACAGGCTTGCCCATTACATAAATGAACAGGAAGAAATCATTCCGGGAAATATTCTCGTCAAACCTCCTTCTGCCGAGTTGAGACCAAACCAGAAGGACAGCGACTCCTTGCCTGAGTATGATCTGCTGGACAGGATTCTCTATGAGTATATAGAAATGTTCAAGTCATCAGAGGAAATTATCCGGATGGGGTTTGATGAAGCTACCGTGAACCGGGTAATCCGCATGGTAAACAACAACGAATACAAGCGGTATCAAACTCCACCCATCCTGAGAATCACCTCAAAGGCATTCGGACCCGGACGAAGGATGCCCCTGGTGGCGAGGTACGGTTAACGGCTGTCGTTTCAACGAAATGTTGATTATGAATGAATTATTATTTGAATACGATTATTTTTTTACTTTTGTGCTTTAAAACATTGATGAAGGATCATGCAGCAGAAGACTATCAACTTTGAGAATTGCATTGATAACCAGAAATCGGTTTTTGCGGTTCTTACACCGGAAGAAAAGGAAAACATCAAGCGCCACCTGATTTGCAACCTCTATAAGAAAGGAGAAATTATTTTCAAGGAAGGTGATAAGCCAAACGGGCTGATTTGCCTGTCCGACGGAAAAGTAAAAGTCTTCAAAGAAGGCGTTGGCGGCCGCGAACAAATCATCCGTATGGCTAAACCTGTTGGATTTATAGGATACAGGGCATTGTTTGCCGAAGAAATTCATCACGCCACGGCGGTTGCGATTGAAGATTCAGCCACCTGCCTTATCGAAAAAGAGATTGTATACCAGCTGCTGCGGTCCAATCCCGATTTTTCGCTAAGCATCATCAAAGCCTTTGCCACCGAACTGGGATTTTCGCTCGACCGTACGGTTACCCTCACACAAAAACATATACGCGGACGTCTGGCCGAATCGCTGGTGTTCCTGAAAGACACCTATGGGTTTGAAGCCGATAATGCCACATTGAAAGTATATCTTTCCAGGGAAGACATTGCCAACCTTTCGAATATGACTACTTCCAATGCCATCCGCACCCTATCTGCATTCGCCAGCGAGGGAGTGATCGGAATCGACGGCCGGAAGATCAAGATTATCGATCTTGCCAAGCTCGAAAGAATAAGCGATCTCGGTTAAGGGCGCCCCTAAAGATTTTATTTTGCCTTTATCAGGCTTTCTACCTGACTTACGGTTCTGCTAATGAGGAAGACCGATTCGACTTTTTTTCTGCCTTCTTCACCCATCCTTTCAAAGAGTGAAGGATTATTGATCATCATTTCAACTTTCTCAGCCATTTCCTTCAGGTTGAAGTCTTCCACGAAATAGCCACTTACGCCCTGGTCGATGATTTCACGCGTGCTGCGTACATCAAAAGCAATTACGGGTTTCCGGCATGCCATGGCTTCAACCAGTACATAGCCAAATCCTTCCCACAGAGAGGTAAGACAGAACAGATCGATGCCCATCATAAAGGATTTAATGTTTTCAACGAAACCAAGAAACACCACTTCATCCTGCACTCCTTTTTCGTGGGAATAATTCACCAGTTCCTGCTTCAGCTTACCCTCCCCGGCAATCAGAATTTTAAAGCAATACCCCTTTTGTTTCAAAATGGCCGCCAGATCAATGAGGTATCTTTGCCCTTTCTCAGGCGATAACCTTCCGGCATTCCCGATGATAAACTCTCCCGGCTTTCTCTCAAAAACATGCCCCACCTCCAGCCGGTCATAAGCATCCAGGTTGATGCCATTATAAATTACCCTGATCCTGTCGGGATTGATGAGTTGTGGATTGTTGGCAAGAATGGATCTCTTGGTTTCTTCGGAGTTGGCAATCACCCAGGTAAGGATGTGACCAAAAAGTAAC
>JAKAMP010000056.1 GCA_021812865.1 Bacteroidota bacterium
CCCACGAGGGATAGGTGGTCTGCGAGGCAATGGTATAGGCAAGCTCATTCTGTCCATTTTCGCTTAGCATGGGCAGTAGGTATTTCGTACCCAGGAAGCCGGTGCTCAGGTGATCTTTTCTGTCGTGAACATTTTTAATTACGTTTTCGAGCACAGTCTCTTTCAGGTTATCGGGGGTAATACCGAACATGAAAGGCAGTACGTTCATGGTCTGTGTACGCCCGATATAATTTTTTACAGAATCAATAAAGTACTTTTTTTGGTAAGCTTCGGCAGCGCTTTTTGCCTGGTCTGTCAATATTCTCTGTTCGGTCGTGTCGTTCAGCACACCGGCCATCTTTGAAAGTAGTTTGCTGCTATAATAATAGTAAGCCGTTCCAATGGGCTTGGTGGGACTGGCTTCCGCTGCAACCCAGTCGCCATACCCGCCCCAGTCCGTATTGCCGAATTCATATATGCCATCCTTGCTGTTCTTCTTCATATAATTCACCCATTTCTTCATGGCTTCATAGTTATCGGCAATGATCCTTTTATCGCCGTAAAATTCATATGTGTCGTAGGGAACCATCACCAAGGCATCGCCCCAGGCAGGTTTGGCAGGACCGCCCACCACAATGGCAGGGTTCACATCGTATACATAACCGGAAGTATCCTGGCAATCGTCAATGTCCTTCAACCATTTGGCAAAGAACTGGTCCATATTCCTGCTGTAGCAGGCCGTGGTAGCGAAAATCTGTGCATCACCCATCCATCCTAATCTTTCGTCACGCTGCGGACAATCGGTGGGCACGCTCATCATGTTGCCCTTCTGGCCCCAGGTAATGTTTCTGTATATCGTATCCAGCAGGCCATTCGAGCAGGCAAACTTGCCCGAAACCGGCGCGGCAGAGTGAATCACTACGCCCGTAATGGTTGAGGTGTCGGGTTTTGATGAAAGCCCGGTGACCTGCACATATCGAAACCCGTGGTAAGTAAACTTGGGCTCCCAGGTTTCGGGCTCACTCCCTTTCAGGATATAGACATCGATAGCTTTGGCTGACCGGAGATTTTCCTGGGCAACCGTCCCATCGGGATGCAACAGTTCGGCAAACCTCATTTCCACCTTGTCGCCTGCCTTGCCCTGGACTTTCAGCCTTGCCCATCCCACCATGTTCTGGCCGAGATCGAACACATACGTTCCTGGTTTTGGCTGGGTAATAGAAACGGGATCCAGTTCTTCGGTGGCTTGAATTGCTGGACCCTGGTCGGCTGTCAACTGAGCCTTCATTGTATCAAGCACAGTAACCGTATTCCAGGTGGAATCTACCAGTCCGGCATCGGCCCAGTGTGGAATTTCAAGCCTGGCATCGTAGGTTTCGCCATTATATATATGGTTGTATAGGATGGGTGAATCGGTGAATTTCCACGATTCGTCTGAACTGATCATGGTGGATGTGCCATCGCTAAAATTGATTGCCAGCTGTGCCAGCATCCGTAAGGGGCCTTTGCTGTATGCAGCTCCACCCTGCCAGCCCAGGCCGCTGCTCCACCACATGTTGCCAAGGATCACACCCAGGGCATTGCCTCCGTCTTTCACCTGGTTAGTCACATCAAACACCTGGTATTGGATGCGGGTGGGGTAGTTGGTCCAGCCGGGAGTGAACAGGTCAAATCCCACTTTTCTGCCGTTCAGGTAAGCCTGGTAATTTCCAAGTCCAGTAATGTATAACCTGGCGCGGGCCACGTTTTTGTCAATATTGAAGGTTTTCCTGAGGATGACCGAACGGGGGGGGAAGATATCCTTTGCTTTCTGCGCGGCAATCCACTTGGCCTGCCAGTCTTCCTTTGCATACAGCCCGGTTTCGAACCAGTGCGGGGCGCTCCACTCGGATGCCCGGTGATTTTTATTCCAGGTACGTACCTTCCAAAAGTATCTGCTGGCGGATTTCAGCGCAGCGCCTTCGAAAGTGATAAACTGCGACTGGCCTGATTTCACTTTTCCGCTATTCCATATATCTCCATTGTCCTTTTCGAGCTGTCCTTCATTACTGGCAACCAGCACCTCATACGCTGTTTGCTTTGCACCACGGAGGGTGTCGGACATAGACCACGAAAAACGGGGATTCCGGGTGTCAATACCCAATGGATTTTCCTGGTACTCACACCTCAGGTTAACCGGAGCTTCCGGTTTGCTTCCGCAGGAGGATACCAGAAAGCTTCCCAGTACGAAGCTGATCAGCAGAAAATAAGGATGTTTCATGATAAATAATGTTGGTAAGGTAAAGGTAGCAATTCTTTGATATGGTGTACATGTTAATTACCATGGAATAGCGGAGAAAATCACAATCCAGTTTTACAGGCACCTGCATGGCTTGGAGTTGCCATGGAAAGCGCCGTCATTTCTTGTATGCAAGTGCTTGTATAGATCACCTGAAAAGATATATATACAACTATAATGACATGTATATACAAGTAATATTCATATAGCAGAAACCAATACAATGATCAGTTCAAATGCAAGAGATGGGCGCCATCCCTGTCGGTTCGCCCTTCGCCACTGTTTAACTGGCAATGATGGGCTGAGGGAATTTATCAGTAATTCATCGACTTTCCCACTCTCCCTTTCGTATTTCCCTGGAAAGTGTTTTGATGTACTGAAGAGGCTTCTTGGGGTATCCATATATATCCTTCTCCAGTCCTTCTTCCAGGGCTGCCAGCAATTCGTTCCTGATCCCAGGCTCCTTTCTTGATATTCGGAAAAGGATTTCCATGGAATAGTACCGTATGGCAATCGCTTCTTCTGATGAATTCATCCACCCGAAACAGGTATCGATAAGGTATCCGCGCTGCACGGGGGTAAGGTGAAGTTTCGTTCTCGACAGGAACCTCAGCATGCCCCGCCTGATGCCCACAATCCTGAATTCTGTCAGCTTCCTGATCGTTTCATCGAGAAAGGGTTTTATCAGCGCGGGATGCTTCTCTGCACTTTCATCCACCACTCGCGCAGCCCGCATGGACAGCGGATATTCATCCCGCATCATCAGTTCCCATGCCTCTTCAAAGAGGGCAGAATCTGCAGCAATGACCGAATTAGCCATATCGGCCACAGCCCGCGAACTGTCCACCAGGATGGATTCAATCATCGATTCTTTTTTCTTTTTCATCGGAGAAGCAATTATTTTCAGTGTGCCTGAGGAACTTTCAAACATCATAATAAATGAGAAGATGTATTCTTTCCTATATCAAAATTAGTATTCAGAATTCAATCCATATAGAATTTGCCTTTCAAAATGGGACAAACAAGCAGAAAATATTATCTTTCGCTATCAAATCTGACAGGCTATGAACAGGAAACTCAAAATGGGACTGGTGGGAGGAGGGACAGGTTCCTTTATCGGCAAAGTGCACCACATCGCCGCCCTTATCGATAACGAAATTGAACTGGTCTGCGGGGCATTTAGCAGCAATCCACAGGTGTCTATGGAGTCAGGTCCTGCCTATAAATTGCCCGGCAACAGGGTGTATGCCAGGTATACAGACATGTTCGCCGGCGAGAAGCGCCTGCCCGAAAGCGAGCGCATGGATTTTGTGGCAATTGTCACGCCTAACCATCTGCATTTCGATCCCGCCAGGCTGGCATTGCAGAATGGATTTCATGTGGTCTGCGACAAACCTATGACATTCAACCTGACTGAGGCAATGGAATTGCAGCATATAGTTGAACAATCGGGTTTGCAGTTCGCTCTTACCCATACCTACACCGGCTATCCCATGGTGAAAGAAGCAAGGCAAATCATAAAATCCGGGAAGCTTGGGAATATCAGGAAAATCCTCGTGGAATACACCCAGGGATGGCTTTCTACCCTGCAGGAAGAAGCCGGCAACCGGCAGGCCACCTGGAGATCGGATCCTGCGCGTGCGGGTGCAGCCTGTACCATGGGCGACATTGGTGTGCATGCTTTCAATCTCGCTGAATATATTACCGGCCTGCGTGTAACGGAGCTCTGTGCCGACCTATCCACTCTCGTTGAAGGACGCAGGCTCGATGATGACGGGGCCGTACTGCTTCGTTTCAATAACGGGGCAAGAGGTGTGCTGGTCGACAGCCAGGTATGCGCCGGTGATGAGAACGATCTCCGCATCCGGGTATTCGGTGAGCATGGCGGACTGGAATGGCGGCAGATGGAGCCTAATACCCTGGTACTCAAATGGCTCAATAAAAGCGCTGAAATTCTCCGCACCGGCGTGGGAAATCTGTCGGAAGAGGCCTTGGCCCATATACGTATCCCAGCAGGCCATCCCGAGGGTTATCTCGAGGCATTCGCCAATATCTATAGGAATTTTGCTTATGCCATCAGGGCAGCACAGGCCGGGAAACATCCCAACCCGGTATTCGATTTTCCAACCGTGCGGGACGGGGTAAGGGGTATGGCTTTCATCGAAAAATCGGTTGAATCGTCCAGAAGCAGGGACAAATGGTTGACTTTAAAGTAGAAGTTCATCACAAATTATAAATGCACCATGAACAAGAGGTTTTTCCTTACATGGTTGGCGGCCGGACTGATGCTGGCTGCACCAATCAGCGCCCAGCAGACCGGGTACGCCAACCCCGTCATTCCTGGATTTTATCCCGATCCCAGCATCTGCAGGGTGGGAGAGGATTTCTACCTGGTGAACAGCTCTTTTGAGTTTTTCCCTGGCGTGCCCATCTTTCATAGTCGCGACCTGGTACACTGGAATCAGATCGGGTACTGCCTTACGCGGGATAAACAACTTCCGCTGCAACGTGTGCAGGCCTCGGGTGGCATTTATGCGCCTACCATACGCTACCATAATGGGGTATTCTATATGGTCACCACCAATGTAAACCATGGAGGGAACTTCTTCGTAACGGCTACCGATCCCGCCGGCGAGTGGTCCGATCCCGTGTACCTCGACCAGGGAGGCATTGATCCTTCCCTGTTTTTCGATGACGACGGCAAAGTATACCTCGCCAGCAACGGTGGACCCGATGGGATATACCAATCGGAAATCGATATCAAAACCGGTAAACGGCTGACCGATATCCATCATATCTGGAGCGGCACGGGAGGAAGATATCCCGAAGGACCACATCTCTACAAGATGAAGGACTATTATTACCTGATGATTGCCGAGGGCGGAACGGAATACGGGCATATGGAAACCATTGCACGGAGTAAAAGCCCCTGGGGCCCATTTGAATCCAATCCGGGCAATCCCATTCTCACTCACAGGAACAAAATCAACCAGAATAATCCCATCCAGGGAACAGGTCATGCCGATATGGTGCAGGCAAAGGACGGCAGCTGGTGGCTGGTGTGCCTGGCCTTCCGGGCTGTATCAGGCAACTGGCACCACCTGGGTAGGGAAACATACATGGCGCCTGTGGAATGGAATAAAGAGGGCTGGCCGGTTGTCAATAAAACGGGATCGGTTTTCATGGATATGAAGGTAAAAACCCTTCCTCAGGATAAAGGTAAAATTGAAAAGGTGCGCGATGATTTCGATGCACCGGCCTTGTCCCTGGAATGGAATTACCTCAGGAATCCTGAACAACAAAACTATTCACTCTCGGATCGCAAGGGATGGCTCATGCTGAAAGGAACCACCGAAAGCATTGACTCCTCTTCATCGCCCACCTTTATAGGAAGGCGTCAGCAGCATTTCAACTGCTCCGCTTCTGCTTTCATTCAGTTCGAGCCGGCATCGGGAAATGAGGCCGGGCTCACCTGTTACATGAGTCCCTCTCACCATTATGAGGTTTTTATCGGGGCCGATGACCAGGGGAAATTCATACAGACCAGGTATACCATTGGATCCGTGAGGGCATTCGGTAAACGGCTGGCCTTGCATTCTTCTCAGGCAATTTTGAAGATCATAGCTGACAAACTGTACTACCGGCTGCTTGCTTCGGTAGATAACGGTGTTTCATACTCCGAACTGGGGAAGGTCGAAACCAGGTACCTGTCCTCCGAAGTGGCCGGCGGATTCACAGGCGTATATTTCGGGCTTTACAACACCACCCGCGAGGGCGTTACACAGGCACCTGCATACATTGACTGGTTCGACTATCAGCCAACGGAAGAATAGAACGGGGAAGTCTTTCCATTGAAAAGACGTTGCCAATCGGTTGCCAGACAAGGGCTTAAATTTTTTATCATAGCAACAATATATCTCCAACCACAGCCTGCGGTATAGTTAAGCGCAGCAGAAACCCTGTACACCTGTAGTCAAGCCAATAGTCAATGGCAGGAAGTGAAAAGCACTGAAAAGTTCCAGAGCGTAAAAATTTCTGAACAAATCTTCCGATTTTCAGGAGATGACCTCTTCTATCCCCGTTTCTTGTATAAGTTTGTATTTCAAAATAACCTTTCATGCGGATTGACTATAGGGAGCTGGAGAATTCAAGCAGGTACAGCAAGATTATGGAAGTATCTCATGAGGAGCTGCTGTATTGGGTCAGCGACCATATCAGGCCCGAAAACCTGCCCATGCGGATTTTTTACCTGCTGAACCTCCCTATGTTGGCATATATTTTTTATAAGCTTTACTTCATCATATTTGTCGCCCCGCTGAACTGGTTCTACCTTACCAGCATCATTATGATTTCGGTGCTGGCCTTTGTAATTATCGTTATTCCGCTGCACGAGCTCATTCATGCCGCCTCATTCCTGGCAATGGGGGCAAAGAAGGTGAGTATTCACGCCCAATGGAACAAAATGCTTTTCTATGCCATCGCCGATAAATATGTACTGAACGGGAAGGAGTTTACCTTGCTGGCGCTTTTACCGTTTCTGGTGATCAATGCTTTGCTTACTGCAGGAATTGTCTTCTGGCGGGGGGAATTAAGGGTGATTGCTGTGGTATTCCTTTTCCTGCACCTGACCGGCTGCATAGGCGACTTCGCCCTGCTTGGTTACATCTGTGGAAACCGTAAAAAAAGAATCCTGAATTACGACGACCGGGAGAAGGGATTGAGCTATTTTTATATAGAAATAGGCAATGAAGTGCAGGCAGAAGGTTAATTTCTGCTGAATTTTCTTTGCCTCATAGCCTCGAAAACAATGATGGCTGCGGAAGTGGATACGTTCAGAGAATCCATCCTGCCCGACATCGGTATACAGATTCTCGCGTCGGCATTCTCCATCCATATTTTAGTCAGCCCGGTCGATTCAGTGCCCATGATAATAGCCGAAGCCATAGTATAATCTGCTTCGTGGTAGTTGATACTTCCTTCCACCACGGCTGCACAGGATTTGATCCCTTTCTTCTTCAGCCAATTCATCAGTTCTTCCGAGCTGCAGCTGACTACGGGCATTGTAAACACCGCACCAATACTCGAACGGATCACATTGGGATTGTATATGTCGGTATGGGGGTCACAGATAATCACCGCATCAAGGGCGGCAGCATCGGCTGTGCGCAGTACTGCGCCAAGGTTGCCTGGCTTTTCCACCGCTTCCAGCGCCAGGAGCAGCGGCTTTTTCCGCAGAATCAGGTCGTTTAGCGTCCTGTCCTTCGTTCTCACCAGGGCATAGATTCCTTCCGTGCTTTCACGGTAGGCAATACGCTCAAACACATTCTTCCCGATTTCAACAGACCCGGGAACCTTTGCTTCGTGCTTCTTCAACCATGTTTTGAACTCAGAATTCACAATTTCCGGACAGTAATACAGTTCATCAATCTCAAAGTCAGCCTCTAAGGCCATTCTTAGCTCACGGAAACCTTCCACGGTGCAAAGCCTCTGCTCCTTTCTTTCAGAAGGTTTCTGAAGTCTCAGGATATTCTTGATACGGGGGTTCTGTATACTGGTGATCTTTTCCGTCATTGGAGGTATGGCATTGGCGCACTGTAAAGATAATTTAATCTTTTCTTTTCCCTAAAACGGGAATCAGCCTTTCTCCTTCCATTACCCATGCCAGGTTGAAATGAGCCACGGTAATGTTTTCCCTGGGATCGGATTCTCCAGTTTCAAACGCAAGGTATACGCTCCCGTCAGGCGCCACAGCCAGATCGGAATAACCCGACTTGCCCGGGTTGACCGTTCTTCTGTAAATCCATGTTTTTGCATCATCGCTGCTGAGCCATACCGACATGTTCCTGCGCGCACCTGAATCCCATTCACGGGTTGGCTTCACTGCCGCATTGGCAAACAGGATAATATTGCCTTTCTCCGGACTTGTACAGCGGATAAGGGATGCATGGCATACGGCATCGATCAGCTGGGTGTCCACGGCAAAACTGGCAAAGGTCAGTCCACCGTTACAACTGATGGCGTGGTTCCTGTATCCATACCCTTCCCCATGATTCCGGTTGTTGAGATAAATACTTCCGTCCGAAAGTTCCACAATGGTGCACTCGCCTACATGCGACTGGCTTAAGCCTCCTTTGTACCAGGTCTTTCCCCTGTCGTCGCTGATCATTACCCCATTATACATGTAGTTCCAGTCAAATCCCTTGCTGAGTGTGACCCTACCGGGCAATAGCCAGCGTCCCTTGTATTTTCCGTGCTGCAGGATTATGCCTGTGCCCATTACTTCATAGGGGAAATCTACATCCCGCATGGGCGACCAGGTAAGTCCTTCATCCTTGCTGCAAATGCAGTAGCCTCCTCCTCCCAGGGTTCTATATTGCTCCGGGTGGGCATACGCCCATGACTCAGTGGCCTTTTCTCCCGTCTCAGTCCGCAAGGGATATTTCCTGCCATAATAATATATGGTGCCGTTTTTAGGATCGATGATCCCGGCTCCTCCATTCACGGCAATGCTATCACGTGAGGCGATCACACGCGGGGCATCCCAGGTCGTGCCGCCATCCGTGCTCCGGCTCAGGACCACCTTCTGTATGTTTCCCCAATCATCATTACTGGCCATTCTGGCCGTGGCAAAACACAATGCCGTGCCTTTATTGGTCACAACGATCTGGGGAATGGAATATGCGCCTACCTCTCCTTTGCGTTTCATCACCTGTTGCAACCCGAACATGGGCTTCTCCTTCATATCCGATGATATCAGACCCAATGCTGAAAGAAGAACTATGGCAATTTTTGCTCTCATCGTCATTTATAAAATGAATTTATTTAATTCCTGAAATTTTAAAAGTCCAGGCATACTGGCAGGGCATATCGTTATATCCTATCCCGCTAAGGTCAACCACTACCTTTCCGTTGTCATATTTCCAAGGGAGTGGTTTGGAGGTTCCCAGCAACCCGATACTTGAACCTGCTTTGGGCCTCGGAAGTTGAAGAACAAGTTCCTTACCGGGCCAGTCAAGCGCTATAGCATACAGGTTCCCGTTGTTCACCGTATAGCACAGCCAGCTGTATTGCGATTTGTATACAGCGTTCAGACCGTTTCCTGCAGAATAGTTTTTGTCCATGAACAGCGCTGACTGGGGAATCACTTCCTTCGTCAGGGAAGGAGAGGACCACCATAGTGTAATACTGGCATTCTGCTTCTTTTCAATATAATCAACCTTAATGGCATATTTCTGTCCGGCTTTCAGCCTGATTTTGCCATTTGCAGCATCCGGCTTTTTTCTGTCCTGCGCATTGCTTTGCGATCCGGTGTTATCGGCCACCCAATGGTCGAGGATCAGCTGGTTGTCAACCCATAGTCTGAACCCGTCATCGGCTTCACCTTCAAATGTATATTCTTCATTATAGGCAGGAACAATGTACCCGGTCCATGTGGCTGTGAAATCGTCCTCGCTGATGGGTTTGCCCGGACTGTTCCTCACCCAGTCAAAATTAACCTGGGGATCGACCCGTTTTAGCTCCACTTCCTTTGTTTCTTCGGTCTTGCTAAATGGGGTTGATCCGTAAATGGCTTCTACGTTTACCTTTATCCAGTCGCCTAACTGGATAAGCCTTTCCTGCTGCAACAGGGGGATCTGCCCGTCGGCACC
>JAKAMP010000057.1 GCA_021812865.1 Bacteroidota bacterium
TTGGACATTTAACGGAGAGGTCATCTGAGTTTTGCAGTCACACCGCAAATTGCACTCGATTGGAAGGTAATTATATGGACAAAAGTACTATATTTGAATATTAACTCATTAAGTTTAGTAATTATGATTTATAGACTGATCAATCTGACTAAAATAGTCATGTGGGGGTTCATGCTTTTCCTGACTGAGCATGCCATGGCTCAGGACGGAACCATCTATCCGCTTAAAGCCCCGGCTGAACCCAATGCTATTAAGCTTGGCACAGGAGGCGTTAAAAACCAACCCGCCCCGGAATCCTGGTTTCGCCAGTGGGGCGACCCGATGGCCCGTAACATTACGACCGCAACCCTAACCCCCTTCTTGCCGGAACCAGGTAAAGCAAATGGGGCTGCTGTGATTGTGGCTCCGGGTGGAGGCTTTATGTGGCTTTCGATGGGTAACGAAGGATGGGAAGTTGCAGAAGCGCTCGCCAAACAGGGAGTAGCCGCTTTTGTGCTGAAATACAGGCTCAATCCAACTCCGGCATCGCTCGATGATTTCAAGGCCATGATGAATCGTGGATTTACGCCTCCGGCAAAATCCTCCGATTCCACCAAAGAATCATCACGAGTACGTCCTATGCGCTTTGACCTTTCCAATCAACTCGAGGACGCTGAAGCCGCCTATGCTTTGATCGTTAAACGAGCCAGGGAGTGGGGCGTCGATACAAACAGAATCGGCATGATTGGCTTTTCGGCTGGTGCCGGCCTCACGTTGCACGCTGCACTGAACTCCAAAACCATGAAACTGGCTTTCATCGGTTCGATCTATGGCCCTATGGGTACGGTTACAGTGCCAAAGAATGCCCCTTCCTTGTTCAATGTTATAGCCACCGATGATTTTCTCTTTGGGGGTAATTTTGGCGTTATCGAATCATGGTACAAAGCAGGCATACCTGTTGAATTTCATCTATACCAAAACGGGGGGCACGGATTTGGACTGGGAAATCCCGATCGAACGAGTAATCGCTGGTTCGATGCCTTTATACACTGGTTAGATGTGAATAAATTTATTGCAACCCAGCCTGCAAAGTGACGAGCAATTGTGCATTGCAAGTGCGGGTGAGGCAAATTACAGCCAGCATATTGTTCAATGCTTACATGCTTTTCAGTGCGTTACTTTTCCTGAAGATTCCATTTTTCATCCACAGGATATCTCTGTATTAGAGTATCATTTTTAACTTCAAGGAGAATATTTGCTTTATTGCCTATGATGGATTTGTACGGGAATAAATTAGTCGTTTCGATGTATTTGTTTCAAAACCGGTGAACGTTGGGAGCAAACCGACAAAATGAAATTCAAAAAAGATTCAATACAAAGAAGGAACGACTAATAAAAGAAATAAAAAATCCATTCATAAATTTAAAAACTATGAAACAGGTTGTCCTAATAATAATTTTTTTAATTGACATTCATTGTGTTTTCGGGCAACAGTTATCTGTTAAAGATTTTAAAACTTTTAGCACAATAGGCAAACAATCAGATATCTTGCAAAAAGATAAAGAAGCTGAGTTGCTTACTTACTCTGGACATGGTACTGTTACTCACATGTGGTTTGGTGGAGCATTTAAAGGCTACGAACAAACCCGAATCCGTATTTATGTTGATGGCGAGGAAAAACCAGGTATCGATATGGAACTTTTTCTGGGAAATGGTATTGGTTTTAATGACCAATCGGCGCCTTGGGGAATTGATAAAATTGGCAATACCGGCGGGAATAGCGGTATTTACAACACCTATAAAATTCCTTTTGGGAAAAGTATTCGAATAACTGCCCAATTAGCAGATAGTGCTGAAACGGGTCAGCCATTTTGGTGGATTATCCATGGAACGGAAAACCTGCCTATAAATTTAGCCGGTGTTCGCCTCCCCGACAATGCTCGTTTGAAACTTTACAAACTTGTAAAATACACGGCAAAACCTTTTGAGGAATTCAATATGTGCGATGTTTCAGAGAATGGGGCAGTATATCAGGTTACTATGGCTGCCAAAGGAACTCCAAAAGTTCGTGAAGCAAAAGATAACTGGATGAAACTGAGTTTTCTTGAATCCTGTATAAGGGCTTATATTGCTGGAGCTAAAACGCCACTTTTCTTATCCTCTGGTCTTGAAGATTATTTCTTAGGGACTTTCTATTTCCAAAAGGGTAAATATTATACTCCGATTGCCGGACTTACACACTTTGATGCTGATAAGCTTGAATTTTCAGCCTATCGTTTTCACGATGAAGATCCGTTCTTTTTCCAAAATGGCTTGAGGCTGACTAATCGATGTGGTGAAGAGTTAAATGGATTCAAATTTTGGGACCCTACAGACACGGAATACACAACGTATGTTTGGCTTTATCAGTGGTAAGAAAAAAGGCAGATCAATATTGAATCTGCAATTTATGACAAACATGAATTTAATAATTTGATCAGAAAAAAGCGTGCTGTAACCGAGTAGGCCGCTCCGCCAGTAAACACCGACGTAGTACGCACTTCGACAGGCTCAGTTAAATCACTTCGATTAACCACTTTACGACTCGCCTTGGGGGGGATACAGCCCTGCCCGTCCGGTCAGACGAGAGTTCGTTTAGATGTGGAGCAATTTTCACATAATAAGAAAGTAAATCCTCGTAGCCTCTTTTCTGCAAACGAGACACGGTAATAGTGGTGCCCAGTATTGGGCTTTGGGCTGCAGCCCAGCCACCCATACGGGTTCTGCTCCACGAAAAGGCATGTTCGGAATCCACTTCGAGACGGATCAGGTTTTTACGCTTTCGCTCGTGTTTTTTCCAATGATGCCAGATGCAATAATGCAGATGTTTTCTTAGCCAGCCATCCAGTTCTTATAATTTTCCCTGAATGTTAGCCAGCCGGAAGTTATTTATCCAGCTTCGCTGGATTGCTTTGCTCTTTTGTACCCGCTCATCGAAATGGGAGTGGTTTCCGGGTTTCTTCCTTTAGCATGGCGTTGAGCTGCTTCCAACGGCTTTGTTCAACGATTAGTTGGTATTTGCCTTTACTCCCTTTTGATAGGCACATCACAAGCCCGCAGGAATTATCTATCTTTGCACATGGTAATTCAATAAAACTGAAATATGATGAATAAGCTTAAATCATTGTCATTGGGAGCGCTTCTGCTGCTGACCATGAATCTTGCTGCGCAGAATCCTAATTTCTATATTTATTTGTGTTTCGGGCAATCAAATATGGAAGGTCAGGGAGCCATAGAGGAGCAGGACAAGACCGTAGACAGCCGGTTCCTGACCTTCCAGGCGATAGACTGTCCAAACCTCAACAGGGTAAAAGGAAAATGGTATACCGCTGTTCCGCCTACCTGTCAATGCAACTCGAAACTCTCCCCCGTTGACTATTTCGGAAGAACCATGGTGGAGCGACTGCCGGACAGCATTACCGTTGGTATTATCAATGTGGCTATCGGCGGGTGTGATATCAGGCTATTTGATAAGGACATTTACCAGAATTTTGATTCCACTTATAATCAAAGCTGGTTTACTTCGAAAGTAGCAGCCTATGCAGGAAACCCATATAAATATCTCATCGATCTTGCCAGACAGGCCCAGAAAGACGGGGTTATCAAAGGGATACTTTTGCACCAGGGAGAAACCAATACAGGGCAAGTTGAATGGCTTTCTTATGTGAAGAAAATATACCATGACATGCTGAAGGACCTGTCATTGAACCCTCAATCAGTGCCGCTATTGGCCGGTGAGGTATTGACGGCTGAAGGCAATTGTTGTTCGGCCATGAATAAGATTATCGATCAGCTTCCTGATTCCGTTCACACTGCGTATGTCATTTCATCCTTAGGTTGTCCGGCGCAGGACCAGGCACATTTCAACTCCGAAGGCTACAGAATGCTGGGAAAGCGCTATGCCTTACAGATGTTGAAATTGATGGGATATCATATTGAAGATAAAATGCAATAATCCAAAAACTGCAAAATCCAAAATTAAAATGCCGAATGATAGGGGATCTGTAATGAATAGATAATATCTGGTTCAGATAGCTTATTCTCCTAAAAAAGTAGAAGCAAGGGGATAACTGCCGCCTTCGGCTACTTATAGACCGCTGCCTTCGACTCCGCTCAGGCAGCGGGCATTTGATTGATGATTAGGGGTGCTTCACTGACTGAGCGGAGGTGAAGGCCGTGCAATAAGTTGGTTTTTGTAAATAATTTATTATCTTCAATACGTTAGAAAATAATATTATCATTCGGTTGTTTCCAAACTTTGGTTGGCATGAAAGGGTATATGTACATACTGGAATGTTGCGATGGCAGTTATTACACGGGTAGCACAATACACCTTGATATAAGGCTTGCCCAGCACATGATGGGAGAAGGGGCCAAGTATACAAAAAACAGGTTGCCGGTGAAACTGTTGTATTATGAAGAATTTGAAAGAATTGACAAAGCGTTTTATCGTGAAAAGCAGGTGCAGAAATGGAACAGGAAAAAGAAGGAGGCATTGATAATTGGACAGACTGAAGAGTTGAAAATAGCGGCAGAATGTATGAATGAAACACACTGTAAAAATTATAGGACGGATGGAGGGGAATGAAATGAGGGGGCCTGCCTTCGAATTCGATTTAATCCGCTGCCTTCGACTCCGCTCAGGCAGCGGAAATTTGATTGATGATTAGGGGTGCTTCGCTGACTGAGCGGAGTCGAAGGCAGCGTGTCAAAATGAACAATATCAGATGCAATAGATTCAAAAGAGCTGCAATTGCAGAAAGCATCAATGAAATTGAGAAAATGCTTGGTTTTGTTGGTTTGTCGTATGTTAACTTCGGCTGCTTACAATCCGCTGCCTTCGACTCCGCTCAGGCAGCGGGCATTTGATTGATGATTAGGGGTGCTTCGCTGACTGAGCGGAGTCGAAGGCAGCGTGTCAAAATGAACAATATCAGATGCAATAGATTCAAAAGAGCTGCAATTGCAGAAAGCATCAATGAAATTGAGAAAATGCTTGGTTTTCATAGCCTGAGTAATTGTTCGGTAACTAATAGTTCACGCAAATCCATACCCTTCCTTCAGGGCCTGGTTATATTTACGTTTATCAAAGCTATAGAGGAAGGGGGAACGGTGGGGCCCGATGGTTTTACGTTCAGGCAGGCGACGCAGAATGCCCAGGGAAAGCATTTTTTTCTGGAAGTTGCGCCGGTCGAGTTTCCTGCTCAGGATGGTCTCATATAGTTTCTGAAGTTCTGGAAGCGTAAATTTTTCAGGGAGAAGGCTCAGGCCCACAGGCTGGTATTTCAACTGGAGGCGAACGGCATGCAGGGCATGGCTGATGATCCGGTCATGATCGAAGATCAGCGCCGGGAGGTCGTGAATATCCCACCAGCGCGATTCAACGGATAAGTGGTCGGGCCTGGGAGAAACCTTTGAATACTCAACCAGTGCATAATAGCCTATGGAGATAAATCGTTCGGCCATCCAATTGTGAAGCTCCTTCCCTCCTTCCTGAAATAAAACAGGCAACCGGTTCAGCCTTCTGTTCATATTGATGCGGTCAGGATCACCGAATGTATAGAACTGCTGGAGGAAGAGCTTATCCACGCCGGTACGTTCCCAAAGTACACGATGGGCGGCGGTGTCAACCGATTCGTTTCTTTCCACATAGCCGCCGGGGAGGCTCCATACCTCGACATCCTTCCATTTATTCAGAAGCACATTCAATTGGTTGGCGTGATAACCCAGAATCACGCAATCCACCGATATATGCGGGATATACTTCAGATGCCCGTTTGTGATCAGTTCATGTATAACTTTGTTGTCTTTCATTACACAAATGTATATTTTTTTATTGTGTATTTTTTACATAAAGGAAAAATTGCTTAACATTGTGTACAGTGAACACAATAATTTTTCCAAAACACACACCCTATGAAAAAATTCCTAATCGCCTTTTGCTTCATAATGCCATCAGTGTTGTATGCACAGGACAATGCCAGTTCGGGTATTGATCCTAAGATCAAAGAGATCATCAGCCAGATGACCCTGGAAGAAAAAGCCTCCCTCTGTTCGGGAAAGGATTTCTGGACCACCAAGCCGATAGAGCGGTTGCATATTCCTTCCATCTGGATGACCGATGGCCCGCATGGATTGAGAAAGTCGGAATCCAGCTCCGGGTTCGCCAACAAGGTGGTTCCTGCCACAGCCTGGCCCAGCGCTTCATCCCTTGCAGCTTCCTGGGATCCCTCCCTAGTGGAAGAGGAAGGCGAGGCCATCGGTGCGGAGTGTCAGGCCAACCATGTACAGATCATCCTGGGACCCGGTGTCAACATGAAACGCTCGCCCCTGTGTGGCCGGAATTTCGAGTATTATTCTGAAGATCCCATACTTGCAGGAGAAATGGGTGCAGCCTGGATCAAAGGCGTGCAGAGCCAGGGCGTGGGCACATCCCTTAAGCACTTTGCAGCGAACAACCAGGAAACACAACGTATGCAGGTGAGCGCCGAAGTAAGTGAACGGGCTCTGCGTGAAATATACCTCAGGGCTTTTGAGATTGCTGTGAAAGAGGCACAGCCCTGGACCGTGATGGCTTCGTATAACCGCATCAATGGAATTTATTCATGCGAGAACCCGTGGTTATTGACAGATGTATTGCGCAAGGATTGGGGATTTAAAGGTTTCGTGGTTTCCGACTGGGGCGCGGTGAACGACCGTGTGGAAGGAATCAGGGCAGGCATGGACCTGCAGATGATGGGGGGTAATCCTACCTTCGACCAGGTGATCGTTGACGCTGTTAAAGCCGGCAAACTGTCTGAATCGGACCTCGATAAGGTGGTTGCCGACCTGCTGAAAATCATTTTCAGGGCCGACTCCCTGGAAAAGCCAAATGCGACTTACGATAAGGACCAGCACCACACCCTGGCCCATAAGATAGGCGCTGATTGTATCGTGCTCCTGAAAAACCAGGACAAACTTTTACCCATCGATACGCGGAAAATAAAAAAAATAGCGGTAATAGGCGGTTTCGCAAAGACAGCCCGGTTCCTCGGAGGCGGTAGTTCGATGCTCAGTCCCACGAAGGTTGACGTTCCCCTGGATGAAATCACAAAACTTGCCGGTAAAGGCGTTCAGGTAACGTATGCGGAAGGCTATCCTGCCTCGGACACCCTGAATCCAAAAATGGTCGCAGAAGCTGTAAACATGGCAAGAAATGCCGATCTGGTTTTGCTGTTCGCAGGATTGCCCGACAAATATGAATCGGAAGGATACGACCGCAAGCATCTTGACCTTCCCCCCAACCATAACCAGTTGATCGACGCCGTTGCTGCCGCCCAGAAGAATCTCGTTGTTATACTTGACAATGGTTCTCCGGTACTGATGCCATGGTTATCAAAAGTGAAAACCGTGGTGGAAGGTGGGCTTGACGGGCAGGCATCTGGCGGGGCTATTGCCGATGTGCTTTTCGGAGTGGTCAATCCTTCAGGCAAGCTGGCTGAGACCTATCCTGCCCGCCTGGAAGACAATCCCTCCTACCTCAATTTTCCGGGTGAATTTAAAAAAGTATGTTACGGAGAAGGAATCTTTATTGGTTACCGCTGGTATGATGCCAGAAAGATTCAGCCCCTGTTCCCGTTTGGGTACGGTCTCTCCTACACAACCTTTACCTACAGCGCCATGAATATTTCGGCCAAACAGATAAAAGATACAGAAAACCTGGAAGTTACCTGCAAGGTAAAAAACACGGGGAATGTAGCCGGAAAAGAAATCGTACAGTTATACGTTCATGACCTGCAGGCCAGGGTTCCCCGTCCGGAAAAGGAACTGAAAGCTTTTACCAAGGTGTCGCTCAAGCCCGGTGAAGAAAAGGAAGTAACCTTCAACCTGGGCAAACGGGATTTTGCATACTATAGTGAACCGGCAAAAGACTGGGTTGTAACCAACGGGGATTACGAAATACTTATCGGCGCTTCATCCCGGGACATCAAGCTGAAGGAAAAGGTGAACATGGTATCGACCCGTACATATACCTTATCTGCAAATTCGACCTTCCGTGAGTGGCTTGAGCACCCGAAAGGCAGAGTTTTACTGAAACCTATTCTTGACAATATGATGAAGATGATGTCGGGGGGAAAAGACTCCCCGGTGGCCAGCGCGAATGACATGATCGAGATGCTTGGCGATATGCCCGTAAACAAACTTATTGATTTCAGCGGAGGCATGATCAGCCAGAAGTACCTGGATGACCTGGCCAATAAAGCCAACCAACAATAAGTACATAGCAATACTTGAATAACTATATCTTAACATTAACCATAAAACTTACGAAAATGTATAACAGGAGAAAATTCTTACAAACGTCAGGAGCCCTAGCATTGGGAGGTATTCTTTTGCCCAAACTGTCAAAGGCAGCCATCTTTGAATTTCCCGATGTAACCAAGCAGATAGGGATACAGGTATATTCGGTCAATAAATTCCTGGGTAAAGATCCCAAGGCGCTTTTTGAACAACTGGCCAAAATTGGCTTTGTGAACATTGAGACAGCCTTCAATCCGGTTGGTCCCTATTATGGATATACTCCAAAGGAATTATCAGCCATGATCAGGGGAATGGGCATGAAGTGGTTGTCGCACCATGTAGCCGGAGCCGGTTTCAACAGGCCCCCTGCAGGAAATGCTAATCCCAAACCTCAGGGAAACACTCAATCCTTCCCCAAATTTCTGAACCTGCGGGATAACCTGCAGCAACTGGTAAATGATGCTGCCGAAGGCGGACTGGAATTTCTTACCTGCGCCAGCACGCCCATCGGCACTCTCGCGGAAGTGAATAAATCCATCGATACTTTCCAGAAAGCCGGAGAAGCTTGCAAGAAAGCAGGGATCCAGTTTGTATACCATAACCATGCAACAGAATTCGATCCGGTGGAAGGTGGCAAAAGCGCCTATGAACTCATTCTTTCGCAAACCGACAAAGACCTGGTGAAGATGGAACTCGACCTGGCCTGGGCCGCAAAGGCAAAACAAAATCCTTCTGAGCTCTTCAAGGAAAACCCGGGACGTTTCCCCCTGTGGCACATAAAAGATTATGATCTCGCAAACAACAAGATCATGCCTATTGGTAAAGGCTCGGTTGATTTCAAACCCACCTTCGAACATGCCAGGCTTGCCGGCCTCCGGTATTACTTCTACGAACAGGACGGCGTGCAGAACATGGAAGATGTGGAGCTCAGCTACACGAACCTGAAAAATCTTGTATCATAAACCAAACCTGAAACAATAATGATAAAACATATGAAAAAGAGGAATTTGTTCAGCTATGTTCTGTTCCTTCCGGCATTGGCCTTGCTCACTTTGGTAGGTTGTAGCAAGAAATGGTCAGAAAAGGAAATGGGTTCCATCCGGATCGTAACCAATAAGGGAGGTCAGACGTTGGGATTTTCAAGCCTGTCGGGGGTAAAGATTCTCACCATAGACGGATTTGCCTTTAAAGATATGAACAGGAACGGGAAGCTTGATAAGTACGAAGACTGGCGACTGCCGGTGGATGAGAGGGCCAAAGACCTGGCATCAAAGCTATCGGTTGAAGAGATTGCAGGATTGATGCTGTACAGCCGCCATCAGGCCATTCCGTCCGTCGGTGGATTTTTTGGAGGCACATACAACGGCAAACCATACAAGGAGAGCGGCGCCAAACCCTCGGACCTGAGCGACCAGCAGGTAGAGTTTCTGACGAAGAACAATCTCCGGCATGTTCTGATCACCTCTGTTGAAAGTCCGGAGGTGGCGGCCGAGTGGAACAACAATGCGCAGGCCCTGGTTGAGAAGATCGGCGTCGGTATTCCCATCAATACCAGTTCAGATCCAAGGCACCAGACTGTAGCCAATGCGGAGTACAATGCC
>JAKAMP010000058.1 GCA_021812865.1 Bacteroidota bacterium
AGCGAGTCAATTGCATATTGTTTGGCATGGAAGTTCAGGAGACTGAAATAGCAAAATGCACGGATGAAATAGTTTTCACCGATCATTTGCATTTTGTTTTTATCAAGATTGGATATCTGATTTTGTTCATACATCGAAATCACGGTATTGGCCGATGCAATGATCTTATAGCTCACCCACCAGAAATATGCTACATCGATCTGGGTTGGGTTGTGCTCATAAGTGAACGACAGATATAGTGGATCAGGAGTGGATTGTCCGCAAACTACGTTATCACTTGCAAACTCACTATTGTAAAAGTATTGTCGAATATAGATGTTGTTGCCCCCGTCTCCCTGGCCTTGAAAAGTCAGCAATGCTTTCATCAGGGCAAGGTTACCGGTACAGATTTCCTCCAGACCATTTTTAGAAGCCAAAAGCTTGTCCGTGGTGATGGAATCGGTAAGTCCATAATCAAAATTGCACCTGCTTAGGAAGATGAGACCTGAAAGGCCCACTGCCAGTATGATTACCTTGTTCAATAATGCTTTCATATTTTACCTTCTTGGATTAATGACTAAAACTTAACATGAAGAGATGCAAGGAATTGTTTGCTCAGAGGATACACATAAGAGGAGACGCCGGGTAGGCTCCATCCTGTGTTTGCCAGAGAAGCTTCCGGGTCAATGCCTGAGTAGCGGGTCCAGGTAAACAGGTTATTGCCGCTGAAAGTCAGCTGAACCGCTTCAAGGGCACCATGTGACCATTTTATAGGAAGATCGAAACTGATGGATATATTTCTCAATTTGATATAACTTCCATCTTCTATATACCTGGAAGAGAATGAATTTGACGATCCTATATTGGTTGCCTTGAACAGGGGATGGGTAGCCATATCGCCTGCTTTCTCCCATCGGGACCAGCCGTTTATGAATTTCTGCTGATTTAGAAATGGCTCCTTGCCATCATTATCGAACTGTTCCCTGAGTTTATTATAAACATCGGCTCCTTTTGAGAATGACAGGTTGGCATTCAAAGTAACAAATCTAAACCTTAACGCTGTGTTCAAGCCACCCTGGAAATCGGGCCATGGATTACCTATAATCTGAGGAGTGGCATCCACGTACCTCTGTGTATTTGAGCGGGAAATAATCTTTCCATTGGCATCATATTCAATGTGTTCCCACAGGCACGCTCCGGTGGCCGGGTCAACCCCCATCCATTTGGGACCGAACATTGACCAAACAGGTTCACCGTCAATATTGCAAGAGATATTATTATCAATGTTTTCCTGAATTTTATAATTTCCAACTCCGCCTACCTTGTTGGTATTCTTGCTGATGTTAAAATCGATCTTCCAGCTGAAATCCTTCTGGTCAAAGACTTTTGCTGACAGGTCCAGTTCAACCCCATTGTTATATACTTTGCCGAAGTTAGTCCAGGCACTTTCGTACCCGGTTGACAGAACCTGGGCCAGAGGGATCAGAAGGTCTATTGTCTTTTTATGATAATAGTCGAAACTTATTTCGAATCTGCGCAAAAGGTCAAGATCAAACCCAAGGTCGGCCTGGGAGGTTTTTTCCCATGTCAGATTCGGATTTGCCAGCTGATTAGGATTTGCACCTGTGTTGTTATTGTATTTTTGAGACAGGTCGTATTTTGCCAGGTATAAATTGGGACCAATATTATTGTTTCCGGTCAATCCAAAGCTTGCTCTGATTTTTAAGTTATCAATCAGGCTGACTTGCTTTAGGAAGTCCTCCTTACTCAGCAGCCATGACCCACTAATGGTTGGAAAGGCAGCCACTCTTTTATTCGGGGCAAAGCGGGAATCCGCATCTATCCTGTATGAGCCTGAAAGAAAATATTTCTCTCTGAAGTTATAGTTGACCTGCGAAATAAAAGACTCACCAGCCTGTTCAACGCTATAACCCTGGAGTGTTTTGGGCAAGGCAAGGGTGGAAAAAGAACTGTATCCTTCGAGCATTTTCTGCCCCATACCTCCAAAACCGATCTCATCGTAGCTATAACCAAATTCCCCTCCTATCAACCCGCTTATATTATGGTTTCCCAGGGTATAATTGAATTTGAGAAGATCAGTGCTCCCTGCGCTTACGCCATAATCGGTAGTTTGCTGGTTCTGCCCTATACCATACAGGTCGAAATCGGCGGTTGGATACTGGATCGCATAATTCCAGGAGCTATAGTATGAAAGCCTGTTGTTGGAAGAAAAACTCAGCCAGGGAAGAATTTTTGCAGTTAATCCAAGATCGATCATATTATCGATATGATTGGTGCCAAATTCTGAATTATAAATATATTGCAGACCATTATAGCCCCATCTGCTTTTCCAGGTAGGAACATCTGCTGCCCTGATTAACTTACCGGTCGCATCATAGGGATTATCGGTCGGCAGGTTTTGAATAGAATAAGTCACTCCTTCCCAATCGTTTATTCTTTGCTTATAGGCATTGACTTCAATATTGCCGGTAAGAGTGATCCTGTCGCTGAAATGATAGGTATTGTTCGATCTCAATGATATTTTCTTGAACCCAGTGGTTACAAATGTTCCTCCTTCATCATAGTATGATGCCCCGATATAGTAATTGAATTTATCTGTCATTCCGCTTGCCGACAAGCTATACGTCTGGATATTGGATTGTTTGTATACCGCATGTAACCAGTCGAAATTCCGCAGGCTTGTGTTTAAGGTATCGGGCCATTCACGGGCATATCCCACATCGTTAAACGTGCCATCCCGGTTAATATAGGCATCTTTTCTATAGGCTTTCAGTTCAGCCGTGTTCATCATGGCGAAATTATTGAACTCAGGAACTTTAATACCGAATGAAGTAGAAAATTCGAAAAGTGTTTTTGCAGAGTGTCCTTTCTTGGTTGTGATTACAATTACACCTGAATTTGCTTTTGAACCGAACATACCTGTAGCTCCGGCATCTTTCAGGATGGTGACAGATTCAATCATATTGGGGTCAATTCCGGGATCTTGTTGTCCTGCAGGAATTCCATCGATAACATAAAGCGGTAATCCATTCCCGGTAAACGTGCTTGTGCCCCTGATTCTGATTTCCGCAGCCTGACCTGGTTGTCCTGATGCAGCAGAAATCTGTACACCTGCCACCTTGCCCTGTAGCATGGTGGTCATATCAGGCGCAACAACATCCTTCATGGCATCGCCGTTAAGCACTGAAACCGCGCTTGTTATTTCCGTCTTTTTCTTTTCAGAGTATCCCATTACCACCACATTGCCCAGCGCAGTGATATCGGGTACTAAAGTGACATTTATGCTGGTCTGGTCCCCTACTTTTACCTCCTCCCGCAGAAAGCCAATAAACGAAAACACTAAAATATCGTTCGAGGATTTTGCAGTAATT
Source organism: Bacteroidota bacterium (assembly GCA_021812865.1). GTDB lineage: Bacteria > Bacteroidota > Bacteroidia > Bacteroidales > JAAYUG01 > JAKAMP01. The sequence goes on from JAKAMP010000058.1 coordinate 3,372, forward strand.
GCGTACGCCCCTTTCTCATCAGACAGGGTTCCCACATTGGTGCCTTTTACAATTACAGAAGCTCCTGCAACCGGGCTCCCATCATTATCCGAAACCTTCCCTTTGATATGTATATCCTGACCATGCAATTGCCCCACGAAAAATAGAAGCAACACGATGCACATCAACAGTTTATTGCTGGTAAATTCAAATTTCATGGTATTAATAGTTTAGGTTTAGTATGTTTTATTTATAAAATATGGATGAATATAGGAAGTTTCTCTAATGGGGCATCGTAATTACGCAGGGTAATGCCTCCGTGGATAATATTCCCATTCCAATAATCAATCCAGGTACCTCCGGGTAAATAAATATCCCTCGAAACAGCACCCTTTTTCAATACCGGAGCCACCAGGAATTTGTTTCCCAGCATAAACTGATCAGATATCCGATAAGTAGCTGAATCTTCTGGGCTGCTGAAATAAAGCGGCCTTACTATTGGAGTCCCACTGTGACTTGCTTCCATCGCAAGATTATAAATGTAATCCCCAAGTTCTGAGTGCATTAACGAATATTTAATGCATATATTCAATGCTGATGTATCAAGCTTCCATGGTGCAAAGGAAAACTGCATCATGGGCATAAATGAACTGGCTTCCACCCATCTGATAAATAGTTCGGAATCGACCTTTTTCGAATTGTTCTCCATGAAATTCCCTAATTCTCCGCCTCCAATCATATCCGGACAGAAAAAGGGATATCCAATGATGCCTTCAGTCATCCCATGGGGCACAATAGCACCAATTCCATTATCATTCGTCCAGTCGGAATGCTTGTCTCTAAGCCTTTGCACCAACCCAAGAGGCTGTGTAAACCAGCTGACTCTGAGTTCATTGATCTTAAAACCGGCAGCTATGCTGGCAAAAAGATCGGTATACTGTATAGGCGTGATTCCTCCATGGCTCTTATAGGGTTTGTTCAGGTATTCGGCGTCTCCGGCATCAAACTTAAAACCGGCGATCCCATAATTCCCTGTGAGCTTTTTCAACTGATTTAGAAACCATGTATATGCCCCCGGGTTGGATAAATCCAATAAAGCGGCTTCTCCATTCCACCATTGTGCGATAAATGGGCTATTTCCAGTCGGCTCCATAATAAGGAATCCCATGGAAGACAAGTAGTTGTAATTAACCGATTTCTTTTCCACAAAAGGGGTAATCCAGAGCCCCAGGCTGAAATTCATTTTTTGCAGCGCACCTACCATACGGCCGGGCTCAGGAAATTTCTTTGTATCGAACTCAAAATCCCCGTAATTAGGAGTCCATTTATCGTCGATCTCCAGAATTGAACAGGGTATCTGGTAATTTCTAATCTCTTTGGCATATTTTAATAACCCTTCCTGGTTCACATCTTTTTTAAATTCAATCCAGGAGTTGAATATGGAATTGGCAAAATAATCTTTAGGCGGCACTTGTGATGGTTTCCCGATTATTCCTGCCATCGATTCAAAAGAGTCTTTGATGGTTTTCCCAAGCGTAATAACAAGCTCGAGATTCGTGGTATTTTTTACATGAAATGAAAAAACTCCCTGTTTATTTTTATTGAAGCTATAGCCCATGGTACTCATTGTACGTACCAAAAGACCAGCACCTGAGGAAGAATACCATATTGGGGAAGTCTGATTGCTTGTGGAATAAAAAGGGTCTACCTCAAAAGAATACATATTTGAAGGCCAATTCTGTGCTGAGGTAATGTTTCCACCATACCAATTAGCATCCTTTTCAATGCTGACATTATATCCCAGTTTATCATTTGTAGCATTGGTATGAAAAAACATACTATAATGATCAGAGAAGAAAACAAAGTCAAGCATGCCTTTTACATTGGAAGCCGAGGACAAATAGCGCAAATGAAGGGTATCGGAAGAGCCATCCACACCGATTAATTTATCGAAGATATAGGTCTTGCCGTTTCTTTGAAAAAAGACCGCTGAATCATCCGAAGTCCTAAGTATTACCCTGTCATTAAGAGAAGTGGTGAAGCCGGGCTCAGTTTTTGAAATGGAAATGGAATATGTGTAAGCTTTCACCTCAATTCTTTTCCCGCTATTTATTATAGTATAGTTTTTTGCAATGACCAGGGAGGGTATCATCAACAAAACAGAGAGTGCAAAAAATTTCAGTAAAAAATGATTCATGACCTTTTATTCGTGAGTATGGTAGAATAAAAGTAGGTGGTATGGCAAAAATGAATATAAAATGTTGTAACAAACCTTTGCAAATATGTATTCAGAATTTAAACTATGTAACCAATGGATTTATAATTGTAACATCCATGAATTTTTAGCGCTTGTATAGAATAGGAATCACATCGCACGGGCCGACCGAACAGGCACAACAAACCCTGGGACTGTTTCTTTTCGTTCAGGTATATATTCTAAGGTGCAAAAGATTTCTCAGACAGGCTGCCCGTATATAAGAAGTAGACGAAACCGACCCCTCACAGTCAAGACTTTGGTCAAACAGGATGGGAAACCCTGCTATATTGCTGCAGGGCCAGCGACTGGAGTCGTAAAACTCCTGGTTCATTCTCGGCGGCTGGACATCCCTGCTAAAGGTTTGCATAGAACGATGTGCAATGGGTAACGAAATCCATTCAATTCAATTCAATTCAATTCAATCCAATTTAACCCATTGATTATTAAGACTTAAAAATGTAACATTTGTCCGGTATTGAAGATTTTAGCTGATTCTTCATTTTTTCTGAAAGAATTCTAGAGCCCGGTCTCCATTGTGATTGATCAGGAACTTTCGTAATAAATCCACATTATAAAAATGACTCCCATGCACTTTAATACACAGGAGTCATTTATTGCTTATTCGAATGGTTGTTGCTCGATCAGTCCAGTGTTACTGCTGAGGCTGCACAGAAGGAGTTTTTTCCTCTATCACCGCCTGGTACAGGCAGGCGAATGAACTTCTTATCCACACCATGGCAGGAAAAATACCTACAATGCATAGCAGGAGTCCGGCTATGGCAATAAAGATAGATACAATGGCCATGCCGAAGACGGTCCAGCCATGACCCCGGGTCATTCTCCAGCTTTCTTCCACTGCAGCAATGGGATCGAGTTTTTTATCCATAACCAGGTACGACACAAACACCAGCCGGCATGCAATGATAATGCCCGGAATGATCAGGGCAAAGAAGCCGATCATGATCAGGGCCGTGGTAAGCAGGTTGGCCAGCACAATCTGAAAATAATTTTCGCGGAACCCCGATATCAGGGTGGCAAAATCAGGACGTTGCTTACGTGATGCCTGCACGAACATCATGGCGCTGCCGTAATTAAAAACGGGAACAATCAGCAGGGAGTATGCCAGCGCAATGAGGCCAAACACAATGACCAAGGCGCCCAGCGCAACCCACCATGTGTCGAATATTTGCCAATAATGAAACGGAAAAGGAAAATGTGAGAAAGAATCGGTCGGTCCGATTTTCATATGGAACATCTGGTTGGGAGCATCGATCACCGACAGGATGATGGTCACCAGGAACAGGGTGAGGAACTGGTCGCCAAAAACCTTCCATCCGTTCCCAAAGCTTATCGCAAAGGTCGCTTTATGATTGTATTTTTCTGTTGTTTCCATGTGTAAAATGTATTGGTTAAAAATCATGCACAAATCTATACACTCCATCGCCCTTTGGCTGCATACCAAAGTAGTGTTTCTGTAAATTCATACTTTCGTATGCAGGGCAATACTAAAGTTGATTATATTTTTGAACCCGTTTTGAGGATGAACTGGAATAAGTATATTTGATTATGCTCAATTACCTTGTTGCCGGAATATTTATTATTTGCCTGGCCCTTACTGCCGGATCCTTTTTCCTGGTTGCACGACTGAGGAATCAGTACCATCATGAATTTCTTTCGGCCCTGCTGTTCCTGGTGGTATTTTATTTCATGTTCGGGTTTTATTCTCTTTGGGGTCAATTCATCTTTGCTACCCTGGTTCAGCCTTATATTCAGCAGGAAGTTCTTTCGAGGATCAGCGACATTGCCATTCTCCTGGGCATTCCCTTTCTGGTCTTCGCCTGGCTTATGCAGTTCCGGTTCGCCCTTGAATACACAGGAAAGTCCATTTCCGGTATTTTTATCGCAGCGTTTCTTCTTATAAACACCACTGTCATCATCGCCCTGGTATTGTACCTGAACCGTCACCAGGAGATGGGGCTCCAGACCTTTCTGAAATATTATTATATTTTAGCCTCCCTTCTATTCACAGCCATACCTGCCGGCAGGCTCGTTCTGGGCAAAAGGAAACAAGCAACAACCATCATGGCTTCCGGATGGATACTATCCACTGTACTTCAGGGTGTTATTCTTCTCTTTTTCGACGGGAACATCTATCTTGCACTGGTCTTTTTCGCCCTCTTTTTTGCCTCCGGCGCTTTTCTTCCCGTGTACCTCAATTATTCAGGGATTCTGGGCGGAATCCCTGCCATCGAAAGAACGGTATACACCCTCGATGAATTCTGGGAGAAATTCGAGATTTCCCCCAGGGAAAGGGAAATTGTAATGGAAATCTGCAACGGGCTTACTAACCAGCAAATCGCTGACAAGCTGTTCATTTCGCTGCAGACTGTTAAAGATCACACGCACAGAATCTACAGCAAGGCAGATGTCAGCAGCAGGGTTCAACTGGTCAGGCTTATCAATGAGTCCGCCAAGTAGCAACCTCGCATGGTACAATTGGCCAATCTTCCTGCATCATCGCTCGCGGCATTGATGATTTTCACAAGATTTAATCTCCTGCCCCCGATACATGGTACAGGGATAATCCCTACATTTGAATGATTAGCCCGATCCAATCCAACTGAACCATGAAAACAAAATGCTATTTTCTTTTGCTGGCTGCCGGAGTCCTTTTGCTGCAGCCTGCAGCCGGCCAAAATAACCCGTCCCCTCGTATTGAGTCCTGGGTAACCCATGCCGATCGTTCAGCCCTGTTTCAGCAGCAGAACGACAGCCTTTCTTTCTCAAATCATGATCATGGCTGGGGCGTTCCCATTGTGGTGGATGACGGGCAGCAGTTTCAGTCCGTCGACGGTTTCGGCTTTGCTCTTACGGGAGGCTCTGCCGGCCTTATCATGAAAATGAGCCCCAATGCACGGGCAAAGCTTCTGCATGAACTGTTCAGCCGCGACGGTAATAGCATAGGCGTAAGCTACCTCAGGGTTAGTATAGGTTCTTCCGACATGAACAGCTTTGTTTTTTCGTACGATGATTTGCCGGCCGGCCAGACGGACTTCCCCCTGAAAAAATTCAGTCTTTCCCAGGACCTGAACGATGTGGTGCCGGTGCTGAAAGATATCCTTGCCATCGAACCATCCATCAAAATCCTGGGATCACCCTGGTCGGCTCCGGCCTGGATGAAAACCAACAACAATGTGCGTGGCGGTGCGCTGAAGAAGGAATGCTATGAAGTATATGCTGCCTACCTGGTAAAATATATCCAGGCAATGAAGCAGCAGGGAATCACCATCGATGCCATAACGGTGCAGAATGAACCCCTGAATTCAAAGAACACACCCAGCATGCAGTGGTTTGCGAGTGAGGAACAGAGTTTTATTAAGGAAAATCTGGGTCCGGCTCTACGTAAAGCGGACCTGACAACAAAAATCATCCTGTTCGATCATAACTGCGACCGGCCAGACTATCCCCTTACGCTGCTGAACGACCCTGAGGTGGCTCAATACGTGGATGGCACAGGCTTTCATCACTACGGCGGCGACATCAGCGCCATGAGTGATGTACACCTGGCCCGGCCCGACAAGAATCTATACTTCACCGAGCAAATGGTGGTGGAGAAACCCGGCAATACGGCAATAGACATATGCTCACCGGTGAAACGCCTGATCATTGGCGCAACCCGTAACTGGAGCCGTAATGTGCTGCTCTGGAACCTGGCCGCCGACCCGAACAACGATCCGCATACCGACAATGGCGGATGTTCCATGTGCCAGGGTGCTATTACCATCGATGGCGACCAGGTTTCGCACAACATTGCTTTCTACACCGTGGCACACGCCTCAAAATTTGTTGTGCCAGGATCGGTGAGGATAGCATCAACTGCACCTGGAGACGGCACGGTCAGTCTTACCCAGGACGAGGAACGGCCGGGAATATTCAGAATGGCCATACTCGAGCATACGCCTGTGCTGCCTAATGTGGCCTTCAGAACCCCTGAGGGAAAGATCGTGCTCATTGTGGCAAACGATGCATACAACATACAGTCATTCCGCATTCAATACAGGGGACAGTTTGCCAGCATGAAGCTTGCACCCGGTTCGGTGGGGACGTATATATGGTAAAACTCCAGAATTCAAGATTAAAAATCAAAAACAAGGTTCAATCGTTAAA
>JAKAMP010000059.1:0-8239 GCA_021812865.1 Bacteroidota bacterium
ATACCCGTGAGCGCCTGTTGCAGGGCATACCTCGAATTTTCCAGGTCGCCGCTGGAATATGAACTTTCGGCTTCATTCAGTTTTGCAGTTACTTCCTGTGCCTGGGCACTGATAATCGATAGAACTGCAAGCGCTATGGTGTAGATCAGTTTTCTCATTTTTCTCCTAATGTGGTTTTAATTTTGTCAAGATCAAAAAGACTGGCAGCATTCATGAATGCGCTCTCACTGTCATAATTCACACCATTGACGGTGAACAGTGAGGACTGGCCAAAGGGAACACTGAGTGTATACCCTGAATTGTCATCGTACTGAATGATAGCACGGTAGCCTTTGAACTTGGTCTGTTTGGTGTTCTTATCATCGTTCGAGGTGGCATAGGTGCCATTCTGCAGGTACATATTCACTGCCGAAAGCATCATGGCATCATTGGCGATGTTTAATTTCAGCTCCTTGTCGTTGGTGCGGTAAATACGCTGAATGGTCAGTCCTACAAGGCCAGAGCTTCCACTGGTTACTTTGTCTTCTTCAGGTACTGTGGGAAGGCCATCGGCTTTTTCAGGCAACTCTTTCAAAACCTTCTGACCTAGTTCCATTTCAATACCCAGGATAGCCTGATTTACCGAATATTTTGCATCTGAGTAATTTTTCGCAGAAAAAGCGGTTCTGGCTGAAGCAATATTTTCCTTTACATCTGGGGGAGTGGTAACTAATCCGCCTCCCTTGGTGTTTTGAACCGTTCCCGAAGAACTTGACCCTGAAGTACCATAGGTACCCATACTGCCACTGTTTGTATTCCCGGAGGAGTTGCTGTTATTGTTGTTGTTGTTGTTTTGTTGATCCTCTCCGAATATCTTCTTGATGGCCTTATCCTCAGCTTTTCCTTTCACTTTTTTTAGGAAACTCTGCGAATAAGCTTCACCCCCGTACAACAATGGGAGTAGCAGCAACAAGCAAATAATCTTACATTTATTCATAGGTATGGTGTTAAGTTAGTTATCTTAAAAGAATCATCAAACGGGAAATAAAGGTACAATAATATTGTCTAAATTGAATAGGGCAGACTCGGGCATTTGTCAAACAAAACCTGCACTTACCATTCTGCCTGGGTTCTTCTGTCAATAATGACTGATTTAACGGGCAGCAGAGCCTGTAATTCCAAGTAAAGAAAGTCCCTGAGAGGATGAATTTCGGTTCAAAAACTTTCCGGTTTCTGAATGGATAATGCCTATTAAAATTAAATTTGTGTGATAGGGTGAAATTTTCATGACCAACCTAAAACAGCCACAACCATGAAGCATCAGGAATATTTTTGGAAATCGCACGACGGACTGGATATCTATGCACAAAGCTGGCGGCCGGAGATTAGCCAGCCTATCGCGGTCATTAACCTGGTTCATGGTTTGGGAGAGCACAGCGGACGATATACTGAATGGGCTGAATGGTTTGTCACTGAAGGATATGCATTTCTTGCCATGGATTACCGCGGGCATGGAAAATCAGGTGGTAAACGGGGGCATACCGATGAATATTTGTCATATATGCGCGATATCGGTTTACTACTCTCAAAGTCAGAGGAGCTTTTTCCGAATATACCGGTGATCCTATACGGCCACAGCCTGGGCGGTAACCTGGCGATCAATTATGCCATTCGGTTCCGCCCGGCGATTTTTGCCCTTATCGCCACTTCCCCCTGGCTTAAACTGGCCTTTGAACCTCCACGGCTGAAAATCTGGGCAGCAAAGATACTCAGGAGCCTGTTCCCAGCTATGCTTAACTCCAACGGACTGGTGGCAAGCCAGCTCTCGCGCGATCCCGAAGTTGGAATACAATATGCCCGGGATCCCCTGGTGCACAACAAAATATCGCTTACAACTTTTTTTGCTGTAATGACGGCCGGTAACGAGGGCATAAAGAATGCATACAAGATCAATGTTCCTTTCCTGCTGATGCATGGCTCGGGTGACATGATCACTTCCCATTCCGCATCGCAGGACCTAGTAAAAAATTCAAATGATACCACCACTTTCAGGCTATGGAAGGACGCATACCATGAACTGCATCATGAACCCAATAAACAGGAAGTTTTCAGATATACCCTGAAGTGGCTTGACGAGTTGATCAAGGAGAAGAAAGAAATGAATGGATACTTTTAGAACCCCGATAAAAGTCAGTCCCAGCCGGGAAAAAATCCGTTATACCGACGGATTGCTCTTCCTTGGTTCCTGTTTTACGGGATATATCGGTTCACGTTTACTGGACCTTCATTTCAATGCCCTTGTAAATCCTTCCGGCGTACTGTTCAATCCTTCGAGTATCGCCCACACCCTGCGAAGAATCCATTCCGGTGAGTTGTATCAGGAGAATGAACTGGGCTTTTATCGCGATTTATGGTTCAGCTTTGACCATCACACCAGTTTTTCGCACCCTGACAAGGCTAACTGTCTGGAAATGATTAACCGGGAGGCAGAAAAAGCACAGCACCATTTCGCGAATAGCCGTTTTCTGTTTGTTACTTTCGGTACAGCCTGGGTTTACCGGCTCATTGAAACCGGTAAAATCGTAGCCAACTGTCATAAATGGCCTGCCTCGCATTTTAACCGCATCCTGCTCTTCCCGGATGAGATTGTCAGGGAATATACCGGGCTGATAGGGGAACTCAGGCAACAACATCCAGGATTGCAGGTGATTTTCTCCGTAAGTCCGGTAAGGCACCTGGGTGACGGCATGCAGGAAAACCAGCTGAGCAAATCTATTTTGATTCAGGCCGTCAATGAGCTGACCTCCAGGATAGAGTTGTGCCATTACTTTCCCGCCTACGAAATCATGATGGATGACCTGCGCGATTACCGATTCTATGAACCCGATATGGTGCATCCAAACAATCTTGCCATTGATTATATCTGGAAGGTATTCATGGAGACATTTATGGACAAGGAAACCATTTCAATTGCCGAGGAAGTGGATAAACTCCGGAAGGCCAGCCTCCACCAGCCGGTTCACCCGAGTGGAAAAGAGTATCAAATATTTTGTGAATCACAGTTGAGAAATCTATCCAGCCTGAAATTGCGCTATCCCTTCCTTGATCTCTCTGCAGAAGAAATCCGTTTCATTGAAAGACACTCAAGCCATTGACCAAGGCCAAGGCAAATTTCTCCCGCCTTCCACAAACCTTATTTTTGTCTGTTTTTAACTTAAGTTACCCCTGCCTATTTAAGTTCTACTTTGAAAGATTCATTTTTAAGAAAACCCTGAAAGGATTTACAAAAAATATTTCCTCAAAAAATGGCCACTCATTGTGTACCTCGATGTGCAGAATGTAAAGCTGACCCTCCTCCTGTCCTGGTGAGAAAAGAAGACACGAATGGCGTACCCCTTCCGGCCAACGGGAATCCGCCATGCTACCCATTGCAGCAGATTTCAGGCGTAGACGGAGGCATCGTTCTCTTCACCATCAGGGAATTATTCAGTTTTAACCTTTCAATCATACGCACGAAACCAATCATTGAATGACTGCCCTTCACCGGTAGAGGATGGGAAATGAAAAGCGGCACAGCAGGCTGCAGATTGCATTTTATTCCGTGATACTCAGGAGGGGAGTATCCTGAAAATCCATTTTTGACAAGCAGGATGAGTTGAAAAATTCTGGTTAAACCGTATTTTTACCTTCATTGTTTTCTTCTGCAATAAAAAAACGTTAATTTTCGGATTGTTAAAATATTGATTTTCTTTTCGGTTTATTCATGCATTTCAACATTGACCTGCGAAACATAGTATTTATTGCAGCCGGTACATTCTGGCTCATGGCTTTGTTGCTGGCGTTACTTATTAAGTCGGAAACTCCCATCAAGGGTCCGAAAGAGTGGTCGGTGGGAAATGTGCTGAGCGGCATCGGTCTGTTCCTTTTCGGTTTGGACGGTGTTATTCCCGATCTTTTCTCGATTTCGGTGAGCAACTTCTTTATTACAATTGGGCTGAGCTACTATCTGAAAGGCGTATGGCTGTTTCGCGAGAAGAAAGTCAATTACTGGATTTTCTGGATTCTCCCGGTTTTCTCGTTTGTCCAAAGTATGATTTTTACAGATATATGGCAGTGGTATGATGTTCGCAGGGTACTATTCTCCCTCACCATCATGACCGGCAGTCTTCTTCTGGCAAACGAAACCCTTATCCCTGCAAAGAAGCCTTTACTTATTGCCTTGAGGATTACAGCCATCTCATCCACCATTTTTGCCAGCATCATGTTGATCCGGGCAATCGCAACCATCTTGTTTCCTATTCCCAGTAATATTGTCTCTACGCCTGTAACGGTGAGTGTATGGCTGGCTACTGCAGTTGCCCAGATTGTCAATTCGTTTGGGTTTCTCTTTATGTTTTTATACAAGCAGGCGGAGGAACTGAAGATGAAAGTTTCGGGCATGAGCAGATTCTATTTCATCCTGGCACACGATCTTCGAGGGCCTATAGGAACCGTGAAATCTATGGCTGAAGTGGTTGCTACGGCCCCCGGGCTTGGAGAAACTGAAAAAGAAATCGTTGCCGCCATTCAAAAAAGCAGTTCCAATACATACACTCTGCTGGAAAACCTGCTGGAATGGGGGAGGAACATCACCGGGGAACTTCAACCCCAGGAAAAGGAAGTCAGTCTCGCATCCCTGGCCCAGCAGGTTACGGAATTGCTGGAACCTATGGCCGAGGAAAAGGGGATTGATTTTCGTTGTGATCTGGCTGCCAGGGCAACCGTACTTGCTGACGAACAGATGGTACATACGATAATCAGGAATATTCTCTCCAATGCCATCAAATTTACCGCCCAGAACGGCCATATTTCAGTTGCAACCGGTGAATCTACCTGGGGGTGCTGGTTTGTCATTGAGGACAATGGAGTAGGAATTATGGAGGAAAGCCTTTCCAAACTTTCCGAACCTTTCCCTTCTCTGTCTACACCCGGAACCAACGGAGAAAAGGGTTTTGGACTGGGGCTTTCCCTCTGCAGGTATCTTATAGCCCGGAACAAGGGGTATTTTCAAATTGAAAGCAAAGAAGGGAAAGGAACCCGTGTGAAGGTTAGTTTTCAAAGGCATTCATGAATACTTCATCAGGCTTTTTCAGATCAGCCCCGGCTTTTCAGAAATTCATTCACTTTTCCCAGGTCCGCTGGTGTATCAACAGCCAGGTTCTCTGTGTCTGTCTCCGCGGTTTGAATGCGATACCCATTTTCAAGCCACCGGTTTTGTTCCAGGGATTCGGCCAGTTCAAGGTTGGATGGGTCAAGCTGGGTGATTTCCAGTAGCGTTTTGAACCGGTATGCATAGATACCAATGTGCTTTAAGAAGGTTTGGACCTTCAGCCAATCTTCCTTCGAGGAATTCCTGACATAAGGAATGGTGGAACGGCTGAAATAGATGGCTTCCTTTTGCCGGTTAAGGATTACTTTGGGTATGTTCGGATTGAAAAGATCTTCCTCCGAGGCTACTCTTTTAACCAGGGTGGCAATCTCGGTTTCCTTTCCCTCAAAGCAGCTCTTCAGCAATTCAAGCTGGGAAGGCTGAATGAAGGGTTCATCGCCCTGGATGTTGATCACAATATCAAATGGTTCCTGAACATCCCTGTGTATGGTCTGTACAGCTTCTGCACAACGATCGGTCCCGCTCCGGTGCGTCGATGCAGTCATCACCACCCTGCCGCCGAACGATCTCACGTGTTGCGCAATGCGTTCATCATCGGTGGCCACATATACGTCGGTTAATACCTGGGAAACCTGCTCATATACCCTCCTTATCATTGATTTTCCTCCAATGTCAGCCAGGGGCTTGCCTGGAAAACGCGTAGAGGCATACCGCGAGGGAATCAGTCCGAGAAACCGCATACGTAAAATTTATTATGGCGTCAAATTTATTAAAAACTTTTTATATTGTAATTTTGTCATGTTTTGCTCAATTTTGTCAGGTGCGTTTTCGTTTATTCTTATCCGCATACTGAGGTAAAGACGAAAGCTTCCCTCAACCCATTCAGTGGTATATTACTTATGCAGGGCTGAATGCAAATAAAACAGTGAGATAGTCATGGATGTTCAGTTAATAAAGCAACGGTTTGGGATTATCGGCCATAACAATGGATTGAACCGCGCCATTGATATTGCTTACCAGGTAGCGCCCACCGATTTGTCGGTTCTGATTACCGGGGAGAGTGGTACCGGAAAAGAAGTCTTTCCACAGATCATACACCAGTTCAGCGCCCGTAAGCATGGATCATATATTGCGGTAAACTGCGGCGCTATTCCGGAAGGAACGATCGATTCGGAATTGTTTGGTCATGAGAAGGGATCCTTTACCGGGGCCCATGAAAGCCGGAAAGGTTACTTCGAGGAAGCCAGCGGGGGGACGATTTTTCTCGATGAAGTAGCTGAACTTCCACTTTCCACCCAGGTTCGGTTATTGCGTGTACTGGAAACGGGGGAGTTTCTAAAAGTGGGATCTTCCAAAATTCTCAAAACCAATGTTCGTGTCATCGCTGCTACCAATGTTGACCTGATCATAAAAATCCAGGAAGGCAAGTTCCGCGAGGACCTCTTTTACCGTCTCAATACGGTGCCTATTACTATTCCTCCTCTCAGGGAGCGCACAGACGATATCCCCCTGCTTTTCAAGAAATTTTCACTCGATTTTGCCGACCGTTACCGCATGCCCCCCATCAATCTCGATGAACCGGCAATGGCAATGCTGCAGCGGTATGAATGGCCTGGTAATATCAGGCAACTCAAGAATATCACTGAGCAGATTTCCATTATAGAAAAAAACCGGATGATCACCCAGGAAACCTTGCTCAAATACCTGCCCGACTACCACGAAGAAAAGGTTCCTGCACTTTACCGGTCATCCGAATCCAAAGCTTTCGGCTCGGAGAGGGAAATTTTGTATTCTGTGCTCTTCGATATGAAAAACGACATGAACGACCTCAAGAAACTGGTGCTCGAAATGATCAAAAAAGGCGCGGCCACCGAGGAAGTGTTGCAGAGCAATGCACAAATCATTCAGAAACTATACACGGGCACCGATTTGATTACTGCCCAGCACCCGGCGTCCAAGACCATAGAAGTAAAACCCGAGGAACATCCCCTTATCCAGGATACCGAGGAGATTGTGGAAGAATCGCTCTCCATTACCGATAAGGAAATGGAGTTGATCCGGAAGGCGCTTGAAAAACACAATGGCAAGAGAAAAAATGCAGCCCAGGAACTGGGTATTTCCGAAAGAACACTATATCGCAAAATCAAGGAATATAATATTGATTAAACCAGCAAAAAACGTGAAGAAGAAGATGAACAGCAACAAGGGGTTGGCCGCGGCAATGTTTTTTGCGGTTATGCTTGTCATTCAGGCATGCACAGTAAGGTATTCCTTCACCGGGGCATCCATCGATCAGAACCTGAAAACCCTTTCGGTGAAGTATTTTCCGAACCGGGCAGAGATTGTCATTCCCAGCCTGTCGCAGCAATTTACCGACGCCCTGAAGGAAAAATTCAGGTCTCAAACCAAACTCATGCAGGTGAATGGAACCGGCGATGTGGATTTCGACGGGGAGATCGTACGTTACTCGCCGTCCCAGGCCACGGCCATTCAGGGCAATGACAAGCCGGCAAAGAACAGGCTCACCATCGACGTGAAGGTAAGGTTTACCAACCGGCTGAAGCCCGAGGAATCATGGGAACAGACTTTTTCCAGGTACGAGGAATACAATAGTACCGATAATTTCTCCTCCATTGAGTCCGATCTCGTTTCCAAAATCATCGATCAGCTCACGGAGGATATTTTTAACCGGGCGTTTGCAAACTGGTAATCAAATTCATGATGGAAAGATCCGATTTTCTTCAGCTTCTCGAAACCTATCCCTATGCAGGCGAATACAGGCAGGGCGACCTGGAAAAACTGCTGGAGCAGTACCCCTGTTTCCATGCTGCACGGTCGCTGTTTCTCCTGTCGGTGAAGAAAAACAGCGGGGATGGTTTTTCCGATGCATGGAAGAAAAATATGATGCTGGTTTCTGACCGGAAATACCTGATGAAACTGCTTTCAAAAAGACCGGCCCGCATAGAAACAAAGCCTGAACCACAATCGGAAGCGCCGGTTGCAGAACCGCTCTTTACACCTGGCCCGCCCGAACCCGGGGAGCTGAAAAACAATATCGCCGGGGCTTTGGAGAGGCAACAGAATATTGCCGGGAATGCCCCTGCATCTGCC
>JAKAMP010000059.1:8249-9767 GCA_021812865.1 Bacteroidota bacterium
TCAACCATTACCCCTGTGGTGGGTATTTTTGAAGCGGGGGAGATCGCATCGGATATAATCGGGAAAGAGACTGAAGACCAGGGCGGAGAACCGGCAGGAAAAACAGATGACCTGCCGTTTGACGGGATATTAGCCCTGGCAGACGAAAAAGAAAACCCTGTCGCACTGGTAATAGAGATAAGCAACACAGCGCAGGCAGGACGCCAGGATACTGATGATCTGCTTCAGCTGGAAACGGAAGATGTGCTTCCTGAGAAGGCTTCAGCTGAGGCCTTACCTGAGGAGAAGGATCGCCCGGACGAAGCAACCGCAGGTGAAAACCATTCTTTCACAGAATGGCTCGATCACCTGGAAAATAAAGAGGTGCAGGAGATGTCTGCTTATCCCCTCGAAGAACTGTACCAGTCCGATGAAACCGGCCAGAGCGACCTGATCAACAGGTTTATCGCAACGAATCCCCGCATTGAGGTAAAAGAAATCCACGATTACCACATCGAGGATATTTCCGGAGACAGCATAAAGGAGCATGAGAGCTTTATTACCGATACCCTGGCGAAGATCTACCTCCGCCAGGGTTTGTACACCAAGGCGATTATGGTCTATGAAAAATTAAGTTTGAAATATCCGGAAAAAAGTAGTTACTTTGCATCGCAAATTGAAGAAATTAAGAAAAAGTATAATCTGAACTAAATCATTGGAGTATGTACATTTTCATTTCAGTGCTGATTATTACCGTATGTGTATTGCTGATCATGATTGTGCTGGTGCAGAATTCAAAAGGTGGCGGGCTGGCAGCCAATTTCTCGGGTTCAACCCAGATCATGGGCGTAAGAAGAACTGCCGACTTTCTTGAGAAAGCTACCTGGACTCTGGCAGGTGCACTGCTCGTATTCAGTATGCTGTGTACTGCTTTCATGCCCCGTGAAACCACGGTGAAAGATTCGGCTATTAAGAACCAGATTGAAAATGCTGTGGATCCCAATGCTGCACCCAACTTCCCCACCAGCGCTCCGGCCCCAACCACCACTACCAACACCACCCAACAGAATACACAGGGAAACAAGAAATAAAGCATACCTGTTTATCATATTCAATGTCAGTATGTCATACATGCTGACATTTTTTTTATTCTTTTGATAGTTCTGTATTTGTTAATTAAAATATTGGAATTTAATTATTTAACTTTGTTAGTTCATGGATTATAACCGGGTCATCCGGATGTATATGAAAAAATGACAAGAATTTATCCCTGAATATGGCCAACTTTTGCTTTGGCACAAAATATGACAGGGAAGGCGTACATCGAACGTATGTTTAACCCAAAATAATTACCAACATGTCTGAAATAAAGATTAAACCCTTAGCCGACCGAGTTCTGGTTGAACCGCAGGAAGCAGAACAGAAAACTGCAAGTGGAATTTATATTCCCGATACCGCAAAGGAAAAGCCCCAGAAAGGCAAGATCATTGCTGCCGGCAGTGGCACCAAGGATGAAAAAATGGAAGTGAAACACGGCGA
>JAKAMP010000060.1 GCA_021812865.1 Bacteroidota bacterium
ACAGGATCAGTTCCATTACTGTCTTTCTGGCATTCAGCACGCGAATGGAGTGGGTATTCACTTCCATACCATTGGTGCATGCTGTAGCGCAGGCAGGAGCAAGGTTTCTGCGGCCTTTGACTTCGACAACGCAGATACGGCATCCACCGGGCTTATTTTCAATATTGAAATCGTCCAGTTTAAGGTAGCAAAGCGAAGGAATTTTAATGCCTACGGTCTTGGCAGCCTCCAGAAGGGTTGTGCCGGTAGGCACTTCAACCTGTTTGTTATCTATAGTGAGTTTTATCGTTTCCATACAATGAATTAATTAATATAAACAGCGTCAAACTTGCATTTTTCGAGGCATGCACCACACTTGATACAGATATTCTGGTTGATTGTGTGTACCTGCTTGCGTTCTCCGGTAATGGCGCCAACAGGGCAGTTTCTTGCACAGGCAGTACAGCCAACGCACATTTCCGGTTTGATGAAATACTGAAGGAGCTCCTTGCAACGGCTTGCACGGCAACGCTTGTCATGCACATGTTCCTTGTATTCATCCATGAAATGTTCCATGGTCGAAAGTACGGGGTTGGGGGAAGATTGGCCCAATCCGCACAGGGAAGTGTCGACAATCACCTTGGCCAGGTTTCGCAGCAGTTCCAGATCTTCTTCCGTACCGTTTCCCTTGGTGATCTTTTCAAGAATTTCATACAGGCGTTTGTTGCCGATCCTGCAGGGGGCGCATTTGCCGCACGATTCCTCAACCGTGAAATCGAGATAATACTTGGCCATAGCTACCATGCAATCGTCTTCATCCATCACGATCATACCACCCGAACCCATCATGGAACCGCTGGCTACCAGGTTTTCATAATCGATGGGCAGGTCAAGGTGTTTTTCAGTAAGGCAACCGCCGGATGGTCCTCCGGTCTGAACAGCCTTGAACTTCTTGCCATTTTTGATGCCCCCGCCGATCTCGAAGATCACTTCGCGAAGGGTGGTTCCCATAGGCACTTCAATCAGGCCAACATTGTTGATTTTGCCCGCCAGGGCGAAAACCTTTGTTCCCTTGGATTTTTCTGTACCGATGCTGGAGAACCAATCTGCACCTTTAAGAATGATTGGGGAAATATTGGCATAGGTTTCCACATTGTTCACGATGGTAGGTTTGCCAAGATAGCCGGCTTCGGCAGGGAAGGGAGGTTTGAAAGTTGGTTCGCCACGCAGTCCTTCCATGGAATGGATCAGGGCAGTTTCTTCACCGCAAACGAAAGCCCCGGCCCCATAACGCAGTTCGATATCAAAACCGAAGGGGGTTCCGAAAATGTTTTCGCCGAGCAGACCGTATTCCCTGGCCTGGCCGATGGCAATTTTAAGACGCTCGATGGCCAGCGGGTATTCAGCCCTGATGTATATAAGGCCTTTGGACGAGCCAATGCAATAGCCTGCAATGGCCATGGCTTCGAGCACGGAATGGGGATCGCCTTCGAGAACGGAACGGTCCATGAACGCGCCCGGGTCGCCCTCGTCGGCATTGCACACCACGTACTTCTCATCGGCCTTGTTTTTGCTGGCCAGTTCCCACTTCACACCAGTGGGGAACCCGGCGCCTCCGCGTCCGCGCAGTCCGGACTTCTTGATCAGGTCAATGGTTTGCGCAGGCGTCATATCAGAAAGTACCCTACCCAGCGCCTGGTATCCATCGCGGGCTATATATTCATCAATATTTTCCGGGTTGATAAAGCCACAGTTTCTCAAAGCAATGCGGATCTGCTTTTTATAGAAGTTCATGTGCTTCGAATCGCTCACATACTCCTTCTTCTCAGGATCGAGATACAGGAGGCGCTCAACCTTTCTTCCTTTAACGATATGCTCCTGGATGATTTCCTTTGCATTGGAAGGTTTTACCTGGGTATAAAAAGTATTGTCAGGCATCACCTTCACAATAGGTCCTTTCTCACAAAAGCCAAAGCAGCCGGTTTTGATTACCTGCACTTCATCCTGCAGCCCTCTTGCTTCAAGCTCTGATCTTAAGTTCGAAAGAATACTGTCGCTCTCCGAAGCGCGGCAACCTGTTCCACCGCATACCAGGAGATGCATTTTATACTTTGCCATAACGGGAATCTTTATTGATTATTTATTGTCGATTGTTTGATAATTCACTGGGATAATGCCTTCCACGAGCTCTCCGTTGCGGATGTATTTCTCGATGATCTCGTTGGCTTTCTGGGTGTTTACATACCCGAATACGATGGGCTCTTTCCCGGGCAGCGTGACTTCAACGGTAGGTTCTGCATAGCAATAGCCCATACATCCGGTCTGTGTAACCACAGCGTCGATATTCCTCTTGTCCAGTTCATCCATAAAATATTCCATCGTTTCCTTGGCGCCCGAGGCAATACCGCAGGTGGCCATGGCAACCTTCACCTGGATCAGGTTCTCAGCGTTGCTTTTTTCTCTCAGCTCAATCCGGGACTTCATGTCCTGACTCTTTTTTTTCAGATCGGCCAGTGTTTTGATTTTTTCCATGGTTCTTGTAATTATTTGGTTCTGTAAAATTAGTTGCTACAAGGCGTTTCGGCAGGCTGAAGGCTTATGATTTATCTCATGATTATCAATTTAGAATCTTTCAATCATGCTTATGAAACGCTTATGCTTTGAAGGTTTTCTGCTATCATTTCTTTCAGTAATTTCTGAACCAGAGGCTTCATGATTTCGTGTTCGCCCAGCTCGTTTATCACCTGTTGGCTGTCAATTTTATACTCTCCTTTATCGGTTTCATGCAGATAGGTAAACCGGATAGCCGGATTGCTGCACATCAGAATCCTGAAGATACCTGCAATGTCGCCCAGTGGTGGCCTGTCCAGGTGGTCGAGCATAAAATGGGCAGTCACCCTGCATCCTTTGCCGGGTCTGGATTCTATTTCCATTGATCCGCCTGCCTGTTCTGCGTGTTGCAGGAGAAGAGGAAGGCCTAATCCGATTTTTCTTGTCGTACGGCTGGTATAGAACGGATCGGTAACCCGGCTAAAGACCGAGGGATCGATGCCTTCACCATTGTCAATGATCTCCATCCGGTAAAGGTTCTTCTCCCGGCTTTCACTCACATGAATGCTTACATTCCTGGCGTTTGCCCGCAGGGAATTTTGCGCAATATCAAGTATATGCAGGGCCAGGCTTTTCATTGACAAATCGTTTTTCTGCCGTTATCGTCATTAAGAGCCATGCGGAGTTCTTCCAAGGAAGCATTTTTCATATGGTAGAGCGTGGATATTCTGCCCAGGTCTGCAGGGTAATGTGCGTCGGAGTTTCTTACCACTGTATATCTTCTTAGTCCGGGATGATTCTTCAGATAATCTTTCATGTCGGTGGCAAAGGAAATTTCTATGGCCTCGAATGGCAAATCTTCGGGTATGAATCCCAGCTGACTCATTATGCTGTTCCTCGGGCGGTCCACATGTGCCAGGATGAAAAGCCCCTGCAGTTCATGCACCTTCTGCTCCACTTCTTCCACGCCCGAATCCAGGGCTGACCCGAGCATGTATCCGACCTCATCCACGATATTCTCCTCTTCGTCCAGAACAACCTGGCAACCGAAATATTCCGGGCGGTTGGGAATGCGGATGATTTTGCGCTCGATATAATCCTGGAATGCGTCCAGCCTTAAATCGTTGTCAAAGAACGCGAGGCAATGCACTTCTTCCCTCGTGGTTACTTCCACTCCGCCCAGCACCGTGATACCAAAAGGTCCTGCCAGTTTCCTGGTGAGCCTGCAGTGCCTGGTACTATTATGATCGGTAATGCCGATCATATCAAGATGTTTTTTCCGCGCCACCTGGATAATGTTGGCCGGGCTCATCTCAATATCCCCACAGGGTGAGAGCAGGGTGTGTATATGCAAGTCAGCCCTTATGGTTTTCACTGTGAATGGCATTATACAGTCTGCCTACAATCTCAAAGGTGTCCAGCGCGGTGCCCAATATGGGAATGTTTTCTTCGTTGGCGTGCTGTAAGGTTTCCGGTTCAGGCTGAATGCCTTTCACCAGAATAACGGCGGCAAGTTCCTTCAGGGAGGCTATGGCCACCACATTTTTGTGATTCTGGAGGGTCACCCACACCTGGCCTTCCTTGGCATTACCCATCACATCACTCAGCAGATCCGAAACATACCCGCCTGATACTTCATGGACCAGGCCTTTTGCCAGAGTATAAACCTGCAGATCGAGCTTGTTTACCAGTTCATTCACGGTCATTGTCATTCCCTTTCTTTTTAATCTTGCTGAATTTTTCCTTTCCCCAGATCATGCTCATACGGTACAATTCATCTTTGTAATGCATGGTGCCCAGGCTTGAATATTCGGGCTTGAAAACACAATAGTATGGCTCGGCTTCCTCCTTGACAATATCTTCTGCAAGCGCCTGGCAGGAAGGTGAACCGCATGCCCCACAGTCGATGCCCGGAAGAGCACTCATAAGACTGCGTATCCTCTGCATTTTTTCCATGGCTTTCTGCATGTCGCTGTCAAGGGCCAGGCTGCTCCTGGGCTGTATCTTGCTAAGGCGGATATGTCGTTCAAGATACGCTTTATCCAGGGTGAGCTCTGAATTCTTTACCAGCTCGTTCATGCCTGCAGCCTGCTTGTATAGTTTTTCGGCAGTGAGGAAACGGTTTCCGCTCACAAGGATCCCGCCGGCACAACTTTGCTCGCAAGCCCGGAGTTCAAGGAAGTTGATACGGCCAAGATCTTCATCCTCAAGTTTTTCGAGGAAGTCGATTACATTGCCGATGCCATCGATAGACAGGGCCCGGCCTTCAATATTCCTGGCCTCTCCATGGGTTAGGGCCCACAGGATTCCGGTCTTCCCGGGTGAAGGAAAGGCTTCCGGGGATTTATCACGGAGTCCTTCCTGGCTGATCAGGGTGAGTACCTGATTATAAACCGAATTCATGTTCACTACCCCGGTGATCAGCGATTTTTCTTCACCCACTGGGCTTTTTAGCGCTGCGATCTTGGCTGCGCAGGGCGTAAAATAGAACAGGCCAATCTCCTCTTCGGGCACTCCGCGATCGGTCAGCAATTTCTTTACATGCAGCGCCGCGATGTCGACTGGGGGTTTGAGAGGAATGATGGTGTCGACCAGTCCGGGGAATTTGACCTGGATAAGGCGCAGTACAGCCGGACAATAGGCCGAGATGGCCGCGTTGGGGCACTCGCCTGACTGCAGGTACTCTCTTTGTTTTTCTGCCAGGAACCCGGCTGTGCGCTCTATTTCATAGATTTCGGTGAAACCCAGCTGCAGTATGGCGCTGCAGATGAGTTCATGGGACAGCTTCCTGGAGAACTGGCCGAAAAATACCGATGGAATAAGGGCTATACGGTGCCTGAAAGGTTTGATGGTTGCCAGGTCATCCTCAGCCACCTGGATGGCCGAAGAAGGGCATACCCGGAAACATTCTCCGCAGTCGATACATTTATTTTCTCTTATTACCGCTTTCCCGTCCCTGATCCGGATAGCTTCAGTGGGGCATACCCTCATGCAGTGAGAGCAACCGGCACACAACTCCATGTTGATGAGGAGAGCATGATAAAAATTTTCCGTTTCAGAAAGCGTGCGATTCATATAATTCATTGATAATTTCAACCTGGGTACCTTTTCCAGGCGCACTGGTAATATGCAGGTGATCTGAATTCTTTTTCATATTAGGCAAGCCCATACCAGCGCCGAATCCCATTTCCCTTACCCGTGGGGATGCCGTGGAATAACCTGCTTTCATAGCCAGGTCAATATCGGGTATACCGGGGCCTTCATCCGAAAGAATGATTTTGATTCTCCTTCCGTCAATATCAACCCAAATTTTTCCCCGGTAGGCATGGGCAACAATATTGACTTCCGCCTCGTAAAGGGCAACGGCCACCCGTTTTACCACATGGCTGTCGACATTGAGTTTTTTGAGTATTTTCTTAACATTGCTCGAGGCAGCTCCTGCATTGAAAAAATCACCTCCT
Organism: Bacteroidota bacterium; assembly: GCA_021812865.1. GTDB lineage: Bacteria > Bacteroidota > Bacteroidia > Bacteroidales > JAAYUG01 > JAKAMP01. The sequence goes on from JAKAMP010000060.1 coordinate 5,991, forward strand.
TCTACCGCATATTCAAAATGCATAACCTGGTCCATCAGAATACGGGTTTTATTCCGGCTCCATAAAGAATACCGGAGGTTTTGAACATTGAACCGGGACATTCGAGCAGGGTGATTCCGCTTTCTCCGGCCAGGGTAATCATCTCGGGTGTTATGTTTCTTCCCCGTACAAACATGATGCAGGAGATATCGGACATCTCTGCCGTTCGTATAGTCTGGGTGTTGGCCAGGCCGGTAATCAGAAGCATTTTTTCGGTCTCGACCGTCAGTACGTCGCTCATCAGGTCGGAAGCAAAAGCCTTTTCAATCTGCAGACGGGAATCGGAGTTTCCGCAGACTATTTTCGCACCAACTAGTTGAGAAAGTTCTGTGACGGTCATATGCTGCTGATGTTCAGGTGAATATTTTTAATGTTATTTTGATAACAATTATTGAATTTTAGAAATTCAAAATAATTGATGCAAAAATAAATAAATAATTGTTATAAAAATAACAGTGTTATAATAATAACATCAAATTGGTTCAATTTTTATTTATACTGAATTTTAATAACAATTATCTGAATATCAGAAAGGTGTTTATTCAGAGGTTCATTTTTGCCGAATGCACTGCTGTAGCTCACTATTTTTGGAAAACTCAGCACAAAAAATCAGTAATTTAAAATTATTCTATGCTTAAAAATATTTTTATTGTTATGGTAGCTACATATATTTGAATGAAGTGATATATAAAAATATGATAAAAGTCATTAATAAGTTATAATTGTAACAAAAACCTGACTTTTTATGGTGAAAATTTTCGACAGGGAAAGAATTTTTCGGCTGCTTACTTACAAAGGTATACTGCTGAAATTCAAATCACTCGGCTTTATCAGGGTTTTTTCTGATAATATTGCTGAAGCGCTCGATATTTCATCCTCCCTTGTAAGAAAAGATTTTGGGATTTTTGGTATTTCAGGCAGTCAGAAAGGCGGATACCATATTGACCGGATTCTGGAAAAAATAAATGAAATTCTGGGTACTGGCGACCTGCAGAAAGTGATCATCATTGGGGTAGGTCGCATTGGTGAAGCATTGATACGATACAAGGGTTTTGAAAATGACGGAATAAAGATCGTCGCAGGTTTCGAAACCGATCATCGCAAGATCAATCCTCAGGCTGAGATTCCTATTTACCCTGTAGAGGAGCTTCGTGATTATGTGAGGAAGAATAGCATAAAGATTGCCATCATGGCAGTCCCTGAAATGGTTTCCCAGCATACCTATGAATTGCTCAGGGAGGCCGGCATTAAGGGAATACTCAATTTCACGCCTACCAGCATTAAGAGTTCAGAAGGTATAGTGGTCAATCATGTAAACATTGAGCATGAACTGGCCAACTTGATATACTTTGTAAACCTCGAAAACAGAAAGGACGAGGACACTATTTCCAACAATCAGTAATTTAATACTTATGGGAACAAAAGTACAGGGCATTATTGAAAAATTCGCGAAGGATAAAACCAGGTTAATGGACATCCTCATCAGCATTCAGGATGAGGAAGGTTTTATTTCCGATGAGGCTGTAAAAACACTGGCCGGAAGCCTCGGCATCTCCACGGTAGATGTGCGGCAAACCATTACGTTTTACCATTTTTTCACCACCATGCCTACGGGCAAATTCAAGATTTATCTTAATAACAGTGTGGTGTCGAATATGATGGGGCGTCAGCTCATCGTGGATACCTTCGAAAAAGAGGTGGGTTGCCGGTTCGGTGAAGCCACCGAGGATGGCCTCATTGGATTGTACGATACTTCCTGTATCGGGATGAACGACCAGGAACCGTCTGCCATCATCAACGGCAAGGTATTCACTAATCTTACGCCTTTCCGTGTAAAAGAAATAGTACGCGATATCCGAAGCGGAAAAACCGTTGACCAGCTTATGGTTGAAGGGTATGGCGATGGCAATAACGGGCTGGATGTGATCCATTCCATGGTACATAATAATATAAGGAAGAAAGGTCCGATTCTTATGGATGACTTTACTCCTGGAATCGTGATCTGGAAGATACTTCCCACCCGTACCCCGGAAGAAGTGATTGGTGAAGTGAAGGCTTCGGGTATCCGTGGTAGAGGAGGCGCTGGTTTTCCAACCGGTTTGAAATGGGAGTTTTGCCGCAAAGCCCCTGGAAAAAGGAAATTTATCTTCTGTAACGCCGATGAGGGCGAACCCGGAACCTTCAAGGACAGGGTTATCCTTACCGAAAGACCCAAACTGCTATTCGAAGGTATGGTGGTTGCTGCTTATGCCGTAGGAGCAACCGAGGGAATTTTATATGTCCGCAATGAATACAAATACTTGCAGGCACACCTCGAAAGTATTCTGGAAGGTGCACGTGAACGTAACCTGTTAGGAAAAAACATTGGCGGAATCAAGGGATTTGATTTCGATATCCGCATCCAGTTTGGCGCCGGAGCCTATGTATGCGGAGAGGAATCAGCCCTGATCGAATCGGCCGAAGGAAAGCGCGGAGAGCCCCGTGACCGGCCTCCGTTCCCCGTTGAAAAAGGCTATCTCGATATGCCCACCGTGGTGAACAATGTGGAAACCTTCTGCTCCGTTGTGAAGGTCATGCTGAATGGCGGTGAATGGTACAGATCATTGGGTACCAGCGAATCAACAGGGACTAAGCTGCTCAGCGTTTCGGGCGACTGCAAATACCCCGGCGTTTATGAAGTGGAATGGGGATTCAGTGTGTACGATATCCTTGAAATGGTTGGAGCTTCCGATGTACAGGCCGTGCAGGTGGGTGGTCCTTCGGGTACCCTGCTCGCTCCCAACGAATTCAGGAGAATTCTCGGTTTCGAGGATCTTTCTACCGGGGGGTCAATCATTATTTTCAACAAAAACAGGGAACTACTGAAGGATGTAGTGCTCAACTTCATGGATTTCTTCATTGATGAATCCTGTGGTTCATGCTCCACCTGCCGTATCATGCCTGTAGTAATGCGCGACAAGCTGGTGAAGATCATGGGTGGATTTGGCGTCATGCAGGATATCGACGACCTGGTGAACTGGGGCAAGGCGCTGAAGGCAAGCCGCTGTGGCCTTGGCCAGACTGCCGGAAATCCCATCCTTACCAGTATCAGGAACTTCCGTTACCTCTATGAGCAGAAGGTGCGCAAGGATGAGACCTATACCAGCAGCTTTGATCTTGCCAGCTCGGTCAAGGAATATTGCGATACGGTGGGCCGACAGGTCGCTGTGATTCACCATTAATATGATGTATAACCAGAAAATTCAAATATCATGAGCAAAATAATCCGTTTTACTATTGACGGGAAAGAATGCATGGGGCAGGAGGGGCAATACGTTGTGAAGGCTGCCCGTGAAAACAACATTTACGTACCTACCCTTTGTAATTACGACGGTATTCCTCCCAAAGGATCGTGCCGGATATGCACTGTGAAAGTGAATGGCCGCCTGATGACTTCATGCACCACCCCGGTTACCGACGGGATGGAGATTGAAAACAATACTCCGGAACTTAACGATCTCAGGAAATCCATAATTGAATTGCTTTTTGTAGAAGGCAATCACTTCTGTCCGGCATGTGAGAAAAGTGGAAACTGCGAATTGCAGGCGCTGGCATACCGTTTCCGTATGACGGTTCCACGGTTTCCGTACATGTTTCCTCAGCGCAGGGTCGATTCACCCGACAGCAAGATCATCAAGGAACAGAACCGCTGCATTATGTGCAAGCGCTGCATCCGTTCCATAGATCGGA
>JAKAMP010000061.1:0-6398 GCA_021812865.1 Bacteroidota bacterium
CAGCTGGTTCAGAGCATTCCGCTTAGGGCGGAAGGGTCACTGGTTCGAGAGTAAGAGGTAGAAATTGATTAACGTTCTATAGAGGATATTTTACATTGGGAGCTTAGCTCAGCTGGTTCAGAGCATTCCGCTTAGGGCGGAAGGGTCACTGGTTCGAGAGTAAGAGGTAGAAATTGATTAACGTTCTATAGAGGATATTTTACATTGGGAGCTTAGCTCAGCTGGTTCAGAGCACCTGCCTTACAAGCAGGGGGTCACTGGTTCGAACCCAGTAGTTCCCACAACCCCCGTTAACCGGGGGTTTTTCATTTCAGTCACAATGTATTCCGTCTACATTATATATAGTCAGAAGCTTGACAGGTATTATGTGGGCAGCACTAATGACCTGGATCGGAGATTGCACGATCATAACCGCGGTAAGACGCCCTATTCAAAGAATGGGTTGCCATGGGTACTTAGGTACAGCGAGCATTTTGAAACCAGGCAGGAAGCTGTGCGAAGGGAGAAAGAAATTAAAAAGAAAAAATCAAGAAAATTTATCGAAGCGCTTATTGGGCTTAGTTCAGCTGGTTCAGAACATTCCGCCTGAAGCGGAAGGGTCACTGGTTCGAACCCAGTACCAGTAGTCTCCACAAACGCAAAAAGGCCTTCATTTTCCGAAGGCCTTTTTGCATTAATATCTTATTTTCCCTATTTGAAATCAATGAACTTATCCTTGGGCGTCATGCAGAAGCTGCATTTCTCCTCTACATTCGCCGCCTGGAATGTATTGCCGCATTTCGGACAAACAAAATACTCGGCCGACAAGGACGCTACATTGTTCGCATCAAGAGCTGCCAGTGCCTGTTTATAAAATTCAGCATGCTTCTTTTCGGTATCCATGGCCCAGGTAAATGACTTCTTTGCATCGGCTGATCCTTCTTTTTCGGCTACTGCAAGAAAATCGGGGTACATGGTGGTGAATTCATAGGTCTCACCATCAATGGCAGCCTGCAGATTTTCTTTGGTCGTTTTCACCTCAAACTCAGGTGTAAACTCATCTGGCTTTGCTCCGTATTTTTCCAGTACAGCCTTGTGGTTCCCTGCATGAATACTTTCAGCTTTAGAAGCCGCCTCAAACAATACGGCAATCTGGGGTAAGCTGTCTTGTCTTGCCTTCTGCGCAAATGCAGCATACTTTGCGCTTGCAGTAGTTTCTCCCTTAAAAGCCGCTTTCAGGTTTTCTATGGTCTTGGCATACTTCTCTGCCGGACCTTTACATCCGCCCAGGAGAGCCAATGACAAAACCATTACAATGGAATACAGAAGAATTCTTTTCATAGTCGTTGGTTTGGTTAATTATCAGGTACAAATACATCTTTTTAAATGTCTGGTGCCTTGATGAATCTTTGCAAACTCGATTCCCGGCGTTGAACCTCCTCCATGACAAGGCACACTCACCCCGAAGGGTATGAACCGCAATTCTATATGCCGATCATGTAATTATAAACCATGGTACCGCCGAGAAATCCGGTAATGCTTACGGTTACCATGGCGAAGAAATACAGTATGAAAGCCACCCACTTCAGGGAGCTGCCTTCTTTTTTCTTCCATACAATGTATATCCTGAAAAGGCTGGCAAGGATCATCAGGGCAAGGGTTACTTTTGCAAATAATTCGTGACTGCCCTCCACACTGGCAACTTCTCCCTGGAGGCTGTCAGCGCTGGTAAAAAATTCCCCTGTCAGAACAGCAGCAAGTGCAGCCAGGGTACCCAGTATCATCAGGTAAAATCCTGTTTTGGTGAGGCAAGGCTCCTTTTTAAAGAAAAGACCGCCAAGGTCTGCAAGAAACCCAATAATGATCAGGGCCACGGGAAAGTGGACGATCATCGGATGTAAATGACTGGTATCGAACATATTTCAGGTTTGGATGGTGAATAAAAATTTCAATGCTTATATGAAATCAATTCCTGCTTATCCAAACTTACGAAAAAACAAATACACATGCAACTTCCTGATAAAGAATTTGCTGTGTTCACAATATCTCGCTCACCACAAAATTGCTTCCGCCAATAAAAACCACGTCCCTGTCCGAAGCAATGGCCATGGCAGCCTCGAAGGCAGACTGAACCGAAGTGTAGGTATGCCCCTTCAGCCCATACAGCGCAGCCTTTTCTGCAAGTAAATTCTCATCAAGTGCGCGGGGTATGGCTGCCTTCGTGAAATAATACCGGGCATCCACCGGTAACAAGGCCAGCACTGCCGAAGGATCCTTATCTTTCACCGTACCGAAGACAATATGCAGTGTATCATGCGGAACCCTTACCAATTGCTCCATGGCCAGTCTTATTCCTCCCTCATTATGTGCCGTATCGCAAATCACCGGAGGATGTACTTGAAGAATCTCCCATCGGCCATGCAAACCGGTGATGGAACCTGCATGATGGAGCCCTTTATCAATGCTTTCACGCGTGATGTCCGGAAACTTTTCTTTAAGAAAATCAAGTGCCGCAACCGCCGTGACAATATTTTTCATCTGGTACGAGCCTAGAAGGTCCAGTTGGATATACTGAATCTCTCCCCTCGTATCCTTCAGTTCAAAAACCTGTCTGCCCTGATCGTGACCTGTTGCGGTGACCCGGTACCGGGTATCGGCAAACTGTATGGACGATGACATTTCTCCTGCCTTCGCCATGAAGACTTCCCTCGTTTCCGAGTGCGTTTCGCCGATCACCACGGGAATGCCGGTTTTGATAATACCGGCCTTTTCACCCGCTATGGCCGGGAGGGTGTGTCCTAGGAACTGGGTATGATCAAAGCTGATGTTGGTGATTACCGATAGCTCCGGGGTAATGATATTGGTCGAATCCAGGCGTCCGCCCATGCCCACCTCCACAACGGCTACCTCAACACCATTCGTGGCAAAATAGTCGAATGCCATGGCAACCGACATCTCAAAGAATGAAGGCTTGATCTGGTCGAGTATACCCAGGTGCTTCTCCACCCAGGCCACAACCTCCTGCCTGTCAATAGCCTCTCCGTTTATCCTTATCCTTTCTGTAAAATCCTTGAGGTGAGGTGAAGTGTATAACCCAGTACGGTAGCCCGATTGCTGCAAAACCGCAGCCAGCATATGCGATACCGATCCCTTTCCATTGGTTCCCGCTACATGCACCGTTTTGAACTTGCGGTGCGGATGACCGAAATACCCGTCCAAAGCAAGAGTATTGTTCAGGTTGGCCTTGTATGCAGGACCTCCCACCCGGTGAAAAGCCGGAAGAGAATGATATAAAAATTCTATGGTTTGTGCGTAATCCATTTTTAATGAACATTTTTGAAAAGAGGCGGCTTACAACTCTGTAGTTTTCTCCACGGAGCAATCGTTGTTGTGAATTTTCTGAACTTTGATCATCCTTTTTCCCTTTGTTCTTTATTCCTTTTTTTGCCCTTATATTTTGATCTTATTGAACCTTTTGAGTATTCCTTTTCATTTCAATCCATCACCAATGATCATAGTGAATCCGTTCAGGTTTGAACCGCTCGGGAACAGTTCTTTTCTCAGCAGGATAGCCCAGGGATACTATGGAGAAGGGATGAATGTGGGGCGGTAGCTCAATAAGCTTTTCCAGGGCCGAAATACGCTCGGACCGGGGATAAACACCAAGCCATACGCCACCCAGCCCTAACCCATGGGCAGCCAGCAGGATATTCTGGGTTGCTGCGGCACAATCGACCGGCCAATATGCAGGTGTGTTGGCCAGGTTCTCATCCCCGCAAACCACAATAGCCGCAGCAGCCGAGGGCAACATGCTGGCATAAGGATGAACCTTCGACATATTCAGCAAAATCTCCTTCTTCTGCACAACAATAAAATGCCAGGGTTGTTTATTCACTGCAGAAGGCGCGTACATGCCCGCCCGTAGCAGCTCATTCAGCGTTTCACTGGAGACCGGCTCGCCGGTGTATCTGCGGATGCTTCTCCGGTTTATAATAACATCCAGAATGTTCATAACTTGAAAAATAAGGACATGGTATAAATGAAAAAAAATAGAAATTTCGGAACATGACAAATATGCTGCCCGCAAAAGTAAAAATAATCTCCCATTCACTCATCCAAAATCACCGCCATGAGCAAGCATAATAAGAAAACGTTCGTGATTGATACCAATGTGGTTTTGCACGATTTTTCGAGTATTTATAATTTCCAGGAGCATGATGTGGTGATTCCGATCGTGGTATTGGAAGAGCTCGACCGGCTGAAAAAAGGCAATGATATCATCAACTTCAATGCCAGGGAGTTTACCCGTGAACTCGACAAATTATCGGGCGATAAGCTTTTCAATGGAGGCATTTCGCTGGGAAAAGGACGCGGCAAACTGAGTATTGAAACCGGAAAACTGTTCTCCGAAAAGCTCTCCCTCTCCTTTCCCGAAGACACCCCCGATCACCGGATACTCGCCATAACCGAGTATGTGCAGAAGAAGAGAGAAAAGGACCCGGTCATCCTGGTAACCAAGGACATCAACCTCCGGATGAAAGCCAAGTCGCTGGGAATCCTGGCGGAAGATTACAAAACCGACAAGGTAGTGAACCTGGAGCTGATGGAAAAAAGCATCGAGATAGTCGAGAATTTCCATGAAGACCTTATCAACCGTTTATATAATTCGCCCGAAGGGATCGCTCTTTCACAGTTCAAATTCAGGGCAAAACCCGTTGCCCACCAATATTTTATTTTTAAAAACAATAGCCTGAGCGTACTGGCGCATTACGATCCCATCAAAAAAGTGATCGAAAGGGTAGAAAAGACCCGGAGCTATGGCATCGAACCCCGGAACGCAGAACAGGCCTTCTCCATGCATGCCCTGGCCAATGACGATGTTCAGCTTGTGGCTCTTACCGGAAAGGCTGGCACAGGGAAAACCCTGCTGGCGCTTGCTTCTGCCCTTCACCAGGAAAGAAAATACGAACAAATCCTGCTGGCACGTCCCATTGTTCCCCTCGGAAACAGGGATCTCGGCTACCTCCCGGGCGATGTGGACGAAAAGATCGGTCCCTACATGGTTCCCCTGTTTGACAACCTGGCTGTCATCAAAAGAAAATACAGCCAGCAATCGCGGGAATACCAGAAAGTAGAAGAAATGCTCAGGGACCAGAAGCTTGTCATCACTCCCCTTGCCTATATCAGGGGCAGGAGCCTTTCCAACGTATTTTTCATTGTGGATGAAGCACAAAACCTCACCCCCCACGAGGTTAAAACCATTATCACCCGTGCCGGAGAAGGTACAAAAATTGTCTTCACCGGTGATATACAGCAGATTGACTCACCTTATCTCGATAGCAAATCAAACGGACTAAGTTACCTGGCCGACAAGATGAAAGGGCAGGACCTGTTTACCCATGTAAACCTGGTGAAAGGTGAACGAAGCTTCCTTGCAGAGCTTGCCAGTAACCTGCTTTAGCTTTTTTAAAAAGAAAATCGTATCTTGCATGTTTGCGGGTTCAACCCTTCGGCCTTCAGGCTGATGTCATCTCCCCGCAACGCTTCCCTTCAAAAGGATGGCGCATGTCAAAATTAGCAAGCAAGGTATGGACAAACCTTCCGAATTAAAAAAGCTTTATGTGGTACGTCATGGCAAATCGTCATGGGACTACCCAGGAATAGGCGACATTGACCGCCCACTTATCGAAAGAGGAATCAGCAGTAGTTACCGTATGGCACGGGAATTTTTCGGTAAAAACCCGCCGCCCGACATCCTCTTCACCAGCCCTGCCATCAGGGCCCTGCACACAGCCGCCATCTTCGCCCGCACGCTCGAAATGCCTTCCGGCCTGGTAAGAATTGAAAATTTATTGTACATGCACAGCGATGAGGACCTCCTGGCTTTCATTTACGCACTCGACGATTCTCTTCACTCGGTCATGATCTTCGGCCATAACCCGGGTTTAACCGACCTGGCCAACCGTTTCCTCACCGATAAGATCGATAACCTGCCAACCTCTGCACTGGTTAGCCTTACCTTCAACACCGGCTCATGGAAAGACATTGGTAGAAATACCCTGCATGCGGAAGACTTTGATTATCCCAAAAAACATCTTTAAGTTTAAGGTTAAGATTCAAAATACAAGATTCAGAATTCTTATAGAATTTTTCGATTCAGCTTATAATTCAGGACAATGGGCAAAACCAGAAAAATATACAGCCGTGAACTGAGCTGGCTCTCGTTTAATGAGCGTGTGCTTCAGGAAGCCGCTGACCCTTCAGTGCCGCTTCTTGAAAGAATCAAATTCCTCGGCATTTTCTCCAATAACCTCGACGAATTTTTCAAGGTGCGTGTAGCTACCATTAAGCGGATGATCGATATCCAGGAAAGTAACCAGAAGGTGGAAGGAGAAAAGCCGCAGAAGATTATGGCTGAA
>JAKAMP010000061.1:6408-9677 GCA_021812865.1 Bacteroidota bacterium
AGAAAAATGTGATCCGGTTGCAGGAAAAGAACCTGATAATATGGGATCAAATCCTCGAGGAATTACGCGACGAAAGTATATATATCATTAACGAACAACAACTTACATATTCACAGGCCAAATATGTAAAGGATTATTTTGAAGAAAAAGTGCTCCCTGTGCTTTCCCCGGTGATGCTCCAGAACGTGGAAACCTTCCCCCTGATGAAGGACAAATCCATTTATTTCGCAGTGAAACTCTCCAGGGAAAACGCCAAACCCGAATATGCGCTCATCGAGCTGCCTACCTCCACAGTAAGCCGCTTCCTGGTTCTCCCGGAAGAAAACGGAACCAAATTCATCATCCTCCTCGACGATGTGATCCGCTACTGCCTGCACGATGTGTTTCCTATTTTCCATTTTGAAAAGGTCGAAGCCTATACCATCAAACTAACCCGCGACGCTGAACTGGACCTCGACAATGACCTGTCGCAGAGCTTCCTTGAAAAAATTTCCAAGGGGGTAGCCGGGCGGAAATCGGGTCTGCCTGTGCGGTTTGTATACGACAAAGACACCCCTGCCGACCTGTTCAATTACGTGATCAACCAGTTGGGACTCGATATGGACGACAACCTGATTCCCGGCGGAAGGTATCATAATTTCAAGGATTTCATGAATTTCCCCATGGTTGGCGGTTCCCATCTGGTGAATCCTCCCTCCCACCCGGTGGATCATCCCGATATCAAAACCGACGAAAGCATCCTCGAACTCATCAGCAGCAAGGATATCCTGTTACATTACCCTTATCAGAAGTTCCTGCACTTCATCAATCTCCTCAGAGAGGCCGCGATGGATCCCCATGTGTCCGAGATCAAGATCACCCTCTACCGCGTGGCTTATACTTCCAAGGTGGTTATGGCATTGATCAATGCTGCCAGAAACGGAAAATCCGTTACTGTGCTTTTTGAACTGCAGGCCCGTTTTGATGAGAAAACCAATATCTACTGGTCAAAAAAGCTTGAAGAAGCAGGGGTTAATGTCCTGTTTGGAATAAAAAACCTGAAGGTGCACGGCAAACTTCTGCTCATTTCGAGAAAAGAGAACGGGAAGATGCAGTACTACGCAGGAATCAGCACCGGCAACTTCCATGAAGGCAATGCTTCAGTATATTCCGATCTAACCTTGCTCACCAGGGATAAACGCATTACTTCCGATGTGATCAAAGCCTTTGAGTTGTTTAATGAATACTACAAAACGTATAAATTCAAACACCTGCTGATGGCTCCCAACTTCCTGAGAAAAAAACTGATCAGCCTCATCGATAACGAGATCAGGAATGTCAGGGCCGGGAAGAATGCCTACATCATTATCAAGGTAAATAACCTGGTGGATGAGATCATGGTGAAAAAACTCTACCAGGCTGCACAGGAAGGCGTGAAAATAACCCTCATCGTGAGAGGAATGTGTTCCATTTACTCCGGATCGGAAGAAATGAGCAAAAATGTGGAAGCCATCGGCATTGTGGACAAATTCCTGGAACACAGCAGGATCATGATCTTCTGCAATAACAATAAGGAACTGTATTACATTTCTTCGGCCGACTGGATGACGCGTAACCTCGATCACCGTATCGAAGTGGCCTGCCCTGTATTCGACCCAGAACTGCAGAAAGAAATCCGCACTATCATTGACATCCAACTGCAGGATAATGTGAAGGCCAGGATTATCAACGACGAGCAGGATAACCCGTACAAACGTACCGATAATCCGAACCAGGTAAGGTCGCAAATTGAGCTGTACAACTATTACCTCCAGAAAAGCATGGCGGTGGAGGAAGCTAAGGTCGTGCGCAACTGATCTCCTTTACCCAGCCCCCTCAAATATTCATTGTGCGATTGTTGCATATGCATTATCTTTGCGCGCATTGTTTTTCTCATTGACAACTTATACGAATGGATGGCAGGAAGGCAGCCTTCACCACGCTGGGATGCAAACTGAACTACGCTGAAACATCAACCATTGCACGCAAATTCACCGACAAAGGATTCAAAAAGGTCCGTTTCGGGGAGAAAGCCGACATTGTGGTGATCAATACCTGCTCGGTAACCCAGAAAGCCGATCATAAATGCAAACAGGCAATCAAGAAAGCCATCAAATCTTCACCAGGAGCTTATGTTGCCGTAATTGGCTGCTATTCGCAACTTAAGGCAGAAGAAATCAGGAAGATCAAAGGGGTGGATCTTGTCCTGGGAACGAAGGAAAAGTTCTCTATTCTAAACTATGTGGGCGACCTTGAAAAGAAAGAAACAGCCGACATATATTCCTGCGGAATACAGGAGGTGAAGGGTTTTGAATCGTCGTATTCCGTAGCCGACCGTACCCGGGCATTTCTCAAAGTGCAGGATGGTTGCGATTACCAGTGTACCTATTGCACCATTCCCCTTGCAAGAGGCATCAGCCGGAACCCATCCATCGCAAACATACTGGACGATACCAACGCCATTGCTGCCCGGGGCACCAAAGAAATTGTGATCACAGGTGTAAACGTGGGCGACTTTGGCAAGTCCACAGGCAACTCTTTCATCGATCTGCTCAGGGAACTGGACAAGCTCAATGACATCAACCGCTACCGCATCTCGTCCATCGAACCCAACCTTCTCACACCGGAGATCGTTGACTTCGTTGCCGCATCATCGAAATTCATGCCCCATTTCCATATACCCCTGCAATCGGGTTGCAATGAGATTCTCAAAGGCATGGCGCGAAGGTACAAACGAGAAGTGTTTGCTGCTGTGGTGGACAAAATCAAGTCGATGATGCCCCAGGCCTGCATCGGCGCTGATGTGATCACGGGATTTCCCGGAGAAACAGACGAACAAGCTGATGACACTTACCATTTTATTGAATCCCTTCCCGTATCGTATCTCCACGTGTTCGCTTATTCTGAAAGGCTGAATACCCGTGCCGCTGCCATGGCCAATAAGGTAAATGAAAAAATAAAAGAAGAGAGAAGCCGGCGACTCATCAGCCTGTCTGAAAAGAAAAGGGAAAAATTTTACCGGTCAAACCTCGGCAGCGAAGTGGAAGTCCTTTTCGAATCCAGGGCTGTACAGGGAATGGCGCTGGGTTTCACCCAGAACTATATCAAGGTGGAAACACCGGTGCAGGCTTCGCTGGTCAATACGGTCCGGAAAGGCCGACTGATACAGATCAACCGGAGGGGCAATGCAGATGTTGAATTGCTGTAGGAAGACATGAGGCATTTCATTATTTTTGTTTGACGACGCGATC
>JAKAMP010000062.1 GCA_021812865.1 Bacteroidota bacterium
GAAACCACTTCGCCCGGGACAAGATTTTTATTTCTACCTATTGTACTGGACAACAATATATTATCCACAGCTCCCACACAAAGCAGGTCGTCTACATTCATGATCACGGCATCCTGGGCAATACCTTTCCATACCGACAGATCGCCCGTTTCTTTCCAGTAAATATAGGCCAGGGAGCTCTTGGTGCCTGCCCCGTCGGCATGCATGATGTTGCAGTATTCGGGATCCGCGCCAAGCATGTCGGGGATTATTTTGCAGAATGCACCCGGAAATATTCCCTTGTCAATATGCTGAATGGCTTTGTGGACATCCTCCTTTGCCGAAGAAACGCCACGCTGTGTATACCGGGAACCCTGTTCCATCATGTTCGATATTATGGATGGCAAAGTTAAAAAATCTTTGTACCAATTCGGGTATTCCTATAGGTGAAGGTGCAGTTTAAGATGAAGAAACCTTCTCTTTTCCTGGCAGGCTTCAGATGAATTCCTGTTCTGCATAACTTGTATAGTTAACGTTTTCAGAAACAAATACCAGAAAGAACAGGAGAATGATTGATAAACATAAGTCACTCATTATCTGCGTATTAATCCGACTTATAATTTTCACCACACTTTTGACAGCTTTGGACGCAATTTTTCAACAAATCATCTGCGATTTTACCATATTGATGTAATCTTTGCCCGAAAGGAGATCAAATGATGAAGAATATAATACATTTACATCTTAGCCAACAGGCTAAAACCAAACACCCTAATCGCCATGAAACCAACTGCTGTAAAAGCCGAGGTATTTAATATGCTTGGCGAAAAGGTATACGTTACTCGTGATTGTGAAAGAATTGATCTTTCAAAGCTCACTAGTGATGTATATCTTTTACATTACCTGGACAGGACAGGAAGGATTCTTAAAACGGAACGGCTAATCAAAAGCTGATGCTGGAATGCATAACAACCCCTGGCCAATGGCCGGGGGTTGTTGTTTGATCAAAGCTTGATACCCAGGAAGAGCACATCGTCAACTTGCTCATAGTCGCCCCTCCATAGATGGAAATTATTCTTCACATGCTGATACTGTTCATCCATGGGTTTGGCATAGATATGCTGCAACAGGTTACGTAAACGCACCATTTTGAATTTTTTGCCCATAGGACCGCCGAACTGGTCGGGATAACCGTCGGAGAGCATATAGATCAGGTCGCCTTTGGCCAGGAAGTAGGTGTTTTCTTCAAATACTTTTGCCTCTTTTTCATCAAAAACGCCACCTACCGAACTCTTGCTTCCGGGAATATAAATTTGTTCTCCGTTCCGGTAAAGGATGAGAGGACGCATGGCTGAGGCAACCTTGACCTGGTAGGATTTTATATCTATCTCACAGACGATGATATCCATACCATCATTGGACCGTTCAGCATCCATATTCTGATTGAGGGTACCCATGAGTTCATTGTCGAGCAAGCGAAGGATTTCGCCAGGCGAATAAATGTCGCTCCTGATGCAGATATCTTTGATGAGGGTGGTACCGATCATCGACATAAAAGCGCCAGGGACGCCATGCCCGGTTGAATCGGCGCATACGATCATGAACTTGTCGGGGCTTACCATATCGAACCAGTAAAAATCACCGCTAACGATATCCCTGGGCTGATAATAGATAAAAGAACCGCTAAACTTTTCCTGCAGGCGTTTCATGGAAGGCAGGATGCTCTGCTGAATGCGCTGCGCATAATTAATACTGTCGGTGATGTCGCGGTTCTTGATTTCTATCTCCTCCTTCTGGATCATAACTTCTTTCGTTCGTTCAGCAAGATCCTTCTCCAGTTTCCTTTCGTACAGGATGTGTCTGCGCTCCTTGTCCTTGATTATGCCAATTACAGCGAGTACCAGAATAGTGAGAGCTGACAGGATAAACCAAGGGGTTTTCCAAAAGGGGAGTTTCACCCGGATATGCAGTTCAATGGGCTGGGTTACACAATACCCTTCGCTGCTGCAGGCTTTGAGCATGAATGTATAATGACCATCGCGGACTTCAGGAAAAAGTGCACTGCGTTCGCTGGTTTCGCGCCAGGAAGTATCTTTTCCATACCCGTCCAACCTGTAGCGATAAATCACCTTTTCCGGATCTTTCAGGTGAATTCCAATAAAATCAATCTGAATCTTATGCCGATCGTATGGCAACACAATGTCCTTAGAAAAGTCTTGTTCCTGGTCATCTATCTTCACAGATGTCAGATTGAGGGCCGGTGGAACTTTCTTCCTATTTTCCCGGGCATAGTCAAATTCAACCAGGCCGTCGGAAGTTCCAAAGTAAACCATTCCCGAGTTTTCTGAATACATTGCATTCTGGTTCAGTTCTCCGGTAATCCCGTTATCCGATCCATAAGTCACCACCACATTGTTTTCCTCGTTAATCCGGCTAATTCCATTGCTATGGCCTACCCAGATGCTGCCATCGCTGCCACAAACGATACTATAGCAGTAATTGCTCAGCAAACCCCGGTCGGTATTGAAAAGATAAACCGAATCATTCTGAAATTTCACCACTCCCGATCCATTTGTCCCTGCCCAGAAATTACCTGCCTTGTCGGCTGTGAGGCAGGTAAACTCAACTTCAGTATTGATCTTTAAAAGTTTTTGCTCTTTTCCGAGACCTTCGGCTGTAATAGTATACAATCCATTACCCTTCGTGGCAAACCATACCTGTTTATGTTCATCGGTAAAGATGTCGAGGATACGGTTGTAGGTAAGGCCGCCATCCGTCATGTTAAAGATTTTCCTTCCTCCGTTCTTCAGGTCAAACCTGATGATGCCATTATTTGTGGCTGCATAGAGCGCTTTGCCATCGCCATCGAGACAATTAATCACATTTTCAAGCAGATTCACCGAATAAAAGAATCGTGATGGCGAGGTGGATTCGTTGGCAATGCGGTAGATTCCATTTTCGGCTGTTCCGATCCACAGGTATTTGCCATCGTTATAGAGTGAATTGATGACGTCGTCGGGCAGTCCGTTTCTCCTGCTGATCAGAACCGTTTCGGAGGTATTCTTGCGGTTCACTCTCAATAAGCCCTTGTCGGTTCCCAGCCACAGATAATCGCCCGAAGTACAGACCGCAGTAACATTGCTGCTTGGCTGCTGTTTGAAAGGATCGAAGAACAAGAATCCTCCGGCAGTAAGGGAAGACAATCCATCGCCGAAGGTCCCGATCCACATAATCCCTTCCCGGTCCTGGAATACTACATTTACATTGTCGCTGCCCAGACCATTTAACCTGGTAAAGTTCTGAATTTCCCTGAACCCTTTGCCATTTTTATCGGGAATCAGCTCAAACAGACCGGCGCCCATGGTACTTATCCACAAGTTCCCCTGAACATCCTCAAAAATGGATTGTACACGGGCATCAGCCAGGCCTTTTGCAGCTGAGAGAGGCTCAGCTGTATATTTTTTTGCATCAAATCCCTTGCCCTCTACCACATATACCCCTGCATCCTCGGTACCCAGGTAGTACTGGTCTTTCCCCTGTACTTTGTAGATACACTGGATTTTGGTTAGGGGTACGCCTGTTATCTGCCCCATTTTCTCGAAAGAATTATTGCTGGTGACCTGCCTGAAAAGAAACAACCCGCTCCCTGTACCCAGGAGGTATTCGCCATTGTCACCTGTAGCAGCGGCATAAACCAGCATATCGCCCAGGGTGGATGAACTGCGAATCACTTTATTATCGGCAAGGTCGATCTTTTCTATTCCGTTATTCTGTGATACGGCATATATATTTCCTTCATGATCTTCGGTAATGGCATTTACGCTTCCAAAATCTTCCTTCTTAGGCTTGAATTGCACAAAATGGCTGCCATTGAACTGCATGAGGTAGCCATCATCGTACCCAAACCAGATATTGCCTTTCCTGTCGGTATAGCTGACTTTCACAAGAGCCTTGTGAATGCTGTCGTTGGTGAATTTATCCGAAAATTTAAGTCCATCAAACCGGCTCAATCCTTCTCCTGTTCCTAGCCAAAGATAGCCATTCCTGTCCTGGTTGATGGTATAAATGAACTTGCTTGCCAATCCCTTGCTAGATAAAGGTTTGAATCTGTAGTTCTGTGGACGGGCCACAGGAATAATCATTACGAGTGCAACCAGCAAGCTGGCATATCTGCGGAAAAGAGAACTCCATTTCATGTGAGCGGGCATAATATGATATTACTTTATTTTACTCCGATTTCATGTTTGGTTTTTGGAACCCCTCCGATAGGATTAGCATAGAATTTCAAGGCTTCATTATACTGGTTCAGCACATATATCACCACGTTATTATGTTTCACAGGAGGGTTCTTTCGTTTGATCATCTGGATATCGAGCGAATGGTTCTTTTCTTCCGGGCTGATGGCCAGGCTGCTTTCTTTCCATTCTGATTGCCCTGAAGCCACAGCCAGGTCGCCTGAACGTACTACCGAAACAATGCGGATAAAACCGTCGTCGTCCCAGTCCCAGTTACGCTGGGTAACCTTAATAGTCCGGTCATCTACATACGGAAAGATATGCGATACCTGGTTCGGGTCGTCCCAAAGTCTGAAAGTGTAACAGAAGGTAAATGCATTACCTCCTTCAATAGGCTTGTTGTTTTCGGGATCAGTAGAAAGGTAATACCGATAAAGGTTTCCATCATCTCCTGAAATGCCTTCGGATATGACTTTAAAAATATAACAGCCCCCGAACTGCTCAACATATTCTCCGGCCGTGGGATTGAAAGGCCCGAACGTATACCACTTCTGGTCGTATTTGGGATCAACGCCAAACGTTTTGGTTGCAAGGAGATTCCCGCTCTTATAATTACCTTTGGGTTCAGGCTGCTGTACATCAGGATCGGTGTAACATCCTTTCCCCCCATAAACCGAAAAAGAAGTCTGCGTATCCCAGTCGCCGTTCTGCTCATCAATTTCTCCTCCGCAATCGGGGTCAAACACCCTGATATAGAAAGGCTTTTTATAGTCCTTTGGTATCTGGAAGAAGAATATTTGTTTATGATAAAAATCCCCCCAGGAACCATCTGCGTTCTTCCCGAACATAACCAGGTATGGAATATTTTCCACTTCGTTGGGAACAGGCTGCGATAGAGCTGGCAGTGCCCAGCAAATCCCAACAAACGCCAGCATAATTTTCACAAGTAGCTTCATCTCACATCTCTTTAATAATAAACACCTATTATTATTCCTTCTCAGCAGTATCTGTATTGCAAATATAAAATTTATCTCCGAGCGAGGTATGTTTTCTTCTTCATGCATAGCAATTTATGCGCCAGCCCACATCATTTCACGGGCCAGGGGCTGCCGCCTTGACTTCCACCGTAATAAAATTACATATAAGAGGATTCACTTCCTTCTTATTCCCATCGATCGCTGTGAGCCTGCATACTATAGTATATGTTCCAGGCTGGTGAAATACATAATTTACCTCCTTACCTGTGGCCAAATCGTATGGCCCAATTTTCCAAAAATATTGAGTTACCGTAAGGTTGCCACCTGCAGTCAGTTCTGCGGTAAACTTAACATTCTGATTTACGCTGCAGGTTTGGGGGCCCTTAATTCTGACCTGTTTAATGTCATCAATTTCAAAAGGATAAGAAGCCTGACTAAAATTGAGACTATCCGTAAGCTTGTCAATCACATTGAGGTAAACATTATAGCTTCCGGGACCGGGGAAGCACTTATAGGCTTCTGCTCCTCGAACTTTGCCCAGAGATCCAAAGTCCCATTCGTATATCATGGACGAAGTGTCAAGCTGGGGCGCAGTTTTATCGTAAAAGGTAAAACAGAGCTTGGGTTCTTCTATTGGCTTGGAATTCTGAAAAAGGGCATAATTGGTTCTGAAGAAGAAAATATTGCCTTTATTCCTTCTTTCTTCTACGAAGAAACCTCTCGACATGGAAGAATCGGTTATAAAGCTTTTATTGGAAAAACGAGTATTGAAAGGTTCCGGCAGAGGTATTGCATCAATCCATTCTCCGTTGATCTGTTCGGTCCAATAGAGGTGCGATTTTTTCCCTCGGCTCCCATGCCCTGTAGAGGAAAAATAAAGCCTGCCCGAGGGATGACAGAGGGGATATCCCTCATCCCCGGCAGTATTGATTTTAGGGCCGGCATTGACAGGAGAAGTCCACTCCCCATCTTTCAGTTCGCAGTACCAGATATCGAAGCCACCGTAGCCTCCGGTAGTGTCGGATGAAAAGTATAGGCGCGTTCCATCGTGCGTTAATGAAGGATGACCATAGTTGAATTGTCCGGTGCAATAAGGAAATGGGCGTATATCTTTCCATCGTGTTCCTTTGGCCTGCGCAATATAAATACCGCAGGGATTATCTCTTCGGGATGACTTGAATCGCATGGGTTCAAGATCGTCCTTGGTGAAGTACATGGTTTTGAAATCCGGGCTGAACACAACAGGCCCCTTGTTGCTTCTTGAAACCAGGCCCTGGTCGAGCAGTTCAATCTTTTCTATTGTCCCATCTTTTTTCAGAATGGCGTAGTAATAATTATATATAGGTGTATTGTCCTCCTGATTGGTGTATCGGTCGATGGCACCTCTCGGCCGGTCGGAACTGAAAACAATACCTCTTTTATAAAATACCGGGGCATACTCATCGGTGCTCACCTGGCTAATACCCGGCAATTTATCAACCTGGTAAAGTCCAGTTTGCGCCAGGGCTGACACGCAGCCCATCAACTGCCACACCATGAAACCTATATAGAATCTGCCGGTTTTCATCATCAGAAGAATTTCGGGTTTACAGCCTTAATGCGGTAGTTCAGTTCATACCGTAACTGGAATTCATGGGAACCGGAGGTATAATTTCTGATTTCATTCAATGAGTAGTCATAGGCATATCCCAGCTTGATCTGAGAACTTACCTGTATTTCAAGCAAGGCGATTACAGTATTATCGGAACGATAGGAGGCTCCGATCCAGAGTTTATCCCTGAACATAATAAAGTTTGCATTTAAGTCAGTCTGCACTCCCAGCGATGGCGAATACCTCACCATAGCCGAGGGTTTGAAGCGGAAATTCGGGTTAAATGTAATCACCACTCCTCCGGTCGCCAGGAAATTCATTTGGCTGTAGCGGAATACAGGGCCGCTGGAAGTGCCCGTGGTATCGGAAGGGAAACTGAAGAAACGCGGAACAGACAGCCCCAGGTAATATTCGTTTGTATAATAATATGCGCCAAACCCGAAGTTGGGAATGGTAACCGGGTTACGGAATGAAAAGGCAGGGTCATAGGTATTGAAAACCTGCATGGAACGATAATCCTGGTTAATGGTATAATCCACTACGGCATGATTGATCCCTGCCTGTAAGCCCAAGGCAAGACGTCCTCCCGTGATGTTATTGATCTTGATATGGTAAGCATAATCAATGTAAAACTCAGAAGTTTTGGTCACCGGTGTCTGTTCAAACATCCCCATTATGCCCAGGGCCATGAAGTTATCCTTCTTGTCGCCTTTTGCCAAAGGGGTATGAATGGCAAAATCCTGACTGGTAGGAGCGCCAGTGAAGCCTACCCATTGTTTACGGTGACTGAAAACCGATGACAGCACTTCGTGACTACCGGCATAGGCAGGATTAATCATAAGCCCGTTGAACATATACAGGCTGCTGAGCGGCACATTGTTCATCTGGGCGGTAACCGTCAGACTAAACGCACACAAAAAAAAGCTTAGTATGATCTTTCTTCCCGTCATTTATTTGTTCGCCTCAATAAAATATATCCTGTAAATGGCTTGGTGGTTGTGGTTCTAATTATATAATAGTACGTATCTTCAGGCAAGTTCTGCCCGTTATTATCAATGCGGTTACCCCGGCCATCCCAGCCCTTTCCTCCACCCCATTCACTTCCCGGACCCTCATATTTGTAAACCACTTTACCGGAACTGGCCATGATCACAACAGAAATATTACCCGGTTCCAGCTCAATCCCTTCAACCCAGAAATAATCATTTATTCCACTTCCCGGGGAGAAGCCTTTCCAGGGATGCAGCCCTTTCACATTCACCCTAAATGTGGCCGTATCTGCTCCACATGCTTCGTTCCAGAGTGTCCACACAAATTCATTCGGCCCGTCGGAAAGGTTCTCGACTTCAGTTGAGTAATGTCCGGGCGAGGATATCCGGATTTCAGCGTTCTCGGTTGTCCACCATCCAGTATCAGGCGGCACTACTGGCAATGTATAGATGTTAGCCGTACGACTGTTGTATATCGAAGTATCTTTAGGAGAATCGGATGCAATGGAATACGAATTGCTTTCCCTGCTATAGACCAACATACGGGCCTGGGGAATCTTTTGGAAAACCAATGTAAGGGAATCGGTAAGTTTGCATTTCCAGTTGGCAGCAATCCAGTAAAGCTTGGTCGAATCGGCTGTATGCAATGCACTCAGACTCTTGTTCGTGACGACGGCATTGAATAAAACCGAATCGGAGCCAGCAAACAACATACTGGTATCTCCTGCCCTGTCCCAGTAAGCATAGGTAGCCCAAGATGGAGCGGCAATGGCTTCCAGTTGCTGGGTGTTTCCGCAGATCGCAGCAGGCACGTCACCCGCGCTGAATGGCCTGGGATAACGATACACCGTTGTGTGCAATGAGCCTGACATATCGGTAGCCTTGCAGTTATTACCATCCGTTACCATGGCCAGGCTATAATTAAGCACATTGCTTGCATCTGAAGTGGTATCGGGCAGAAACACAAACCTTTTGTGAGGAGCGGCACTGGAATCGGATATTGCTCTCAATCCGTTGTCAATACTGAAATACCATGGAGATTTGCCAGTAAAAGCAAGATCGAGCGTGTCATTATTATCCGAACAAATCGATCGGTCAGAGCCGGACAGCACGGCTACAGGTAATTGAAAAACATTTATTTCAAAGGAATTGCTTGTATCCCGGCAGCAATCATATGCGCCTGATTTCACAATGCGACGAAACCAGGTCACCGCATGCAGGGTATCTGCTGAATGGGATGGCTGATGCTCATTAAGCAAGAAAAATGCTGATCCATCTGGACTTGATACCCAGTCATACGTATAGGTGCCACTCCCTCCCTTGACCGCGTACATACTCTGTATAACCGGAGAATCGTTATAACATACGGAATCCCTTGCAGTAATTGAATTACCCATTAAAGAAGGAAGTACGGAAATCACAATGGAAGAAGATATGGAATCGCAAGCCCCCGATTGAATCCGTCTTCTGAAGTATCGTGAAGAATGAAGGGTATCGGGATCGTATTGATACTGGTTAAATATACCCGGGGCATTGTTCCAGGAAAGGCTATCTGCGGAAGTCTGCCAGGTGAACACATAGGTGCCTGTTCCGGCCCCTCCCTGCGGGTATTGTGCAGTGAGTATATTTGGGTTCTGCCCGAAACAGAGCGTGGTATCTCCGTATACGGCAGCATGATTGATATTGGGCTGCACATTTACCGCCAAAAGATTGCTTACGTTCTGACAGGCATCGCCAATACCGGAGAACACCCATCGTCTGTACCAGGTAGAATCGGTCATGGCGCCGCCCATATAATTTCTATTAGTAGCCGGGTACGTACGGATGGAATCCCAGCTGGTGCTGCCCTTTTTCATTTCCCAGCGGTAACGGATAACCTTCGGATCACCGCCAGTGG
>JAKAMP010000063.1 GCA_021812865.1 Bacteroidota bacterium
ATCCGAAGGACTTTCAGCGTCTTTGCCCTGCCCCTGATGGAAGCATTGCTCATTTTTTCCGTTTACCTACTCATCCTACCATACTGGGAACACCTTATTTTAGGCGGCAATGCAGTTTATCCGCCGTTTTTTCTTTATCTCATTGTACCCTCGTATATCCTCATATGGCTGGTTTCAGTGTATTTTGCAGGAGGGTATGACAAACCCTCCAGGCCAATTAACATTCTCAGGGGCATCATTGCCGGAACCATTGTCATCCTGCTGATTTATGCTCTATTGCCAATAACCCTGAGATTTTCCAGAGCATTGATCCTGATGGGGTCAGTGATCTCGGCCATTATCACAGTAGGCATGAGGTATATCCTCGCTCTGCTTTCGCCTTCCTCCAGGCTGCTCGATCTTCAACATCCGAAAAAACTGCTGATTGCCGGCAGTGAAGAGGAATGTAAAAGAGTACATGCACTGGTATCTGGAACGGGCATCAATCACGAAGTAGCCGGTTATGTTAGCAATGACGATACTGGAAAAAAAGAAAATTTCATAGGATCGGCTGATCATCTAAAAGAAATCGTAAGGGTGAATGGAATTGATGAAATTATTTTCTGTTCCAGGGATATTTCCTCCCGCGATATTATCCAGCATATGCTTGCCCTCTCGGAAATGCGGGTTAATTTTAAGATCGCCCCCAGAGAGAGTATCTCCATCATTGGCTCCAATTCAGTCAATGCCCCGGGAGAACTGTATGTGCTCGATTTCAGTCTTATTGCCCTGCCCTCAAATAAGCGCAACAAACGCTTGCTGGATTTTGTACTTGCCCTTCTCTTACTTATTCTTTCTCCTATCCTTGTCTTTTTCTTCAGAAACCCTCTTGCTTTCCTTTCGAACATCAATGGTGTATTAAACGGCCGGTACTCCTGGGTAGGGTATATTAACCTTGGCGAATCTCATGAAACAGAACTGCCGCCTATCAGGAAAGGAATACTGAATTCCTCGTCGGGACTGGTTTTTCCCCTCAACCGTGAACAAATTGCCAGGTCAAACCTTTTATATGCCAGGGATTATAAAATCTCAAACGATGTACAGATCATCCTGAGATGTTTCAGGGAGCTGGACAGGAAACCGGAATGAATATTAACATATCCTCACGCATATGCCTCTGGTTGAAATTACCATACCCCTTATGGGCGAAGGCATTATCGAAGCGACTATCATTCGCTGGCTGGTACAGGAGGGCGAAAATGTGGAGCCCGATCAGCCGGTAGTGGAAATCGCCACCGACAAGGTTGACTCCGAAATCGCCTCACCTGCCCGGGGAGTGGTGAAAAGGATTATGAGAAAAGAAGGCGATATACCGAAAGTAGGTGAAGTGATCGCCCTGATATTCACCGGAGAAGATGAATCCATAAAGACCGGAGAAGAATTTTCTGCCCTTTCCGTGCCGGCCGGAATTCCTTCCGGTGAAATGAACCCGGAACCGGAGGAGCCGCTCCCGGTATTTGCCTCCAAGGAAAAGAACTTACTAGTTATGGATGTTCCTCCGCGATTCGAACAACAGCTCACACCCTTCACCCGGAAAATAGCCAGGGATCTGCGTATTAGCAGGGAGGAACTGTATGCGATGGCTAAACAAATAGCGCCGGAGAGAATCACAAAGGAGCATCTGTATGCCTTCACCCGTCAGAGGGAACGTCCTGCGCCTGGCAATAACGCGCAGGAAACCTCGCACGAAAAGCCATTGATCAGCAAAGAACAGTTCTACAGCACCGGCAGCGTGGAAGTCCAGCCTCTGGGAAGAATGAGGAAGCTCATTGCCCAACATATGGTGTATTCAAGCCATACGGCGCCCCATGTCACCTCGTTCCATGAGGCCGACCTCACCGAACTTGTAAAATGGCGGGATCAGGCAAAAGGCCTGTTCCTGGAGAAACACCAGTCGAGGCTCACTTTTACGCCCATATTCGTTCAGGTGATGGCACGCGCAATCCGTGAATTCCCGATGGTTAATGTATCTCTCGACGGAGACAACCTTGTGCTCAGGAAGGACATCAATATTGGTATTGCAACAGCCCTGCCCGATGGCAACCTGGTCGTTCCGGTAATCAGAAATGCCGACCAGTCAAGTCTTGCAGGATTGGCCGCTGCTGTAAACGATCTCTCGGAAAGGGCGCGCACCGGCAGGCTGCTTCCACCTGAAATCAAAGGAGGAACCATTTCCCTCACCAACCTGGGTATGTTCGGAAGCCTTACCGGTACACCCATTATCAACCAGCCGGAATCGGCCATCCTTGCAGTAGGTTCAATCCAGAAAAAACCGGCTGTGGTGATGAATAACCAGACGCCGGGAATCGGCATCAGGGATATGTGCATTCTTTCACTTTCCTACGATCATAGGGTAATCGACGGCGCCTTAGGCGGATCATTCCTTGCC
Source organism: Bacteroidota bacterium (assembly GCA_021812865.1). Classification (GTDB taxonomy): domain Bacteria; phylum Bacteroidota; class Bacteroidia; order Bacteroidales; family JAAYUG01; genus JAKAMP01. Next base: position 2,429 of record JAKAMP010000063.1, read on the forward strand.
AGGGTCGCATCTTTGCTGGAAAATTTCGTCTCCCAGGCAGAAATCTGACATCGCATAGCATAACTTTTGATTTTCGTAGTTAAAATCAGGGCTTCGGACTAAATCTTTCTCGTTTATGTCAAAATTATCAATGTTTATAACCGTTTTGAAAGGCTTCACACCCGAATTACCCTAAATATTCATAAATTTGTGTTTTGTCAAAAATCTATTATTCAGAAAATGAGGAAATTATCCTTTTTTTCCGTATTTATTTTCCTTCTTGCCTCGGCCGTTTTTGCGCAGGAAGAGGATTACAAAACCATGTTCCTTGAGGCGGAATCCTACTTTCTGTTTGAAGAATACAAGGATGCCCTGCCCAATTACTTAAAGCTTCTGAAGGTATTTCCAGGTAACAGCAACCTGAAATACCGGATTGGCGTTTGTTACCTGAATGATCCGCTCCAAAAGCAGCTCAGCATTGGTTATCTTGAAGATGCTGTTAAAAATATCACTACAAATTACAAGGAGAATAACTTCAAGGAAACTAAGGCGCCGTATGAGGCTCTTTTTTACCTTGGAAACGCATATCGCGTGAACAACCAGCTTGATAAAGCACTGAAAACATACGAAAAATTCAAGCAAAACCTGGATCCAAAAATATATGATCTTGACCTGGTAAACGAACAGATTGAAGCCTGCAAGAATGCCGGCAGGTACGAAAAAAATCCGGTGGATGTTATCTATACGAACATCGGAGAACCTATCAATACAAGATTCAACGACATCAATCCGGTGGTAAATTCTTCCGAGACCAGCATGGTGTACGTTCAACAACAGCAGTTCTACGATGCCGTGTTTTACAGTACCAAAGTGAACGGCCAATGGCAACCTCCTAGAAACATCATGTTTGAACTCGGATTTGATAAGGATATCTATCCCACCTCGCTGTCGGCTGATGGCGCCGAACTCTACCTTTATGGTGTTGACAATTTCCTCGGAACCATCTTTGTAAGCAACCTGGTCAACGGGCAATGGACAAAGGCGAGGAGACTTAACGATAATATCAATACAAAGTACTGGGAATCGCATGCTTCGATTTCTTACGATGGCAAATCGCTGTATTTCACCAGTAACCGGAAAGGAGGATTTGGCGGGCTCGATATTTATGTTTCTCACCGCGATGCAAAGGGCGATTGGGGCCCACCGGTTAACCTCGGGGGAAATATCAATACCCGCTATAACGAGGAATCCCCGTTCATTACTGAAGACGGAAAAACCTTGTATTTCAGCTCATACGGACACAACAGCATGGGAGGATATGATGTATTCTATTCCAACCTTCTTGAAAATGGTGAATGGTCTGTTCCGGTGAATGCAGGCTATCCCATCAATACCCCGGATGACGATGAATTTTTTGTCCCTGTTCAGAACGGAGCTTTCGCTTATTTTTCACGCTACTTTGAAGGCCAGGGCCAGGGCAGAATGGATATTTACCGTTACGAAATTTTTTCGGATACCCATCCACATAAATTCCTTATCAAGGGAGCCGTTTCCCTTAAAGGGACAGCTGAATCCAGCATAAAGAATACCCTTATCAGCGTATATGACCGAAATAAGAAAGATACCATTCAAAGGGCGCTTACCGGTGAAAATGGCGCCTTCTCATTGAATCTCCCTGCAGGCGACTATGACATTTCCTATTCCCTTAAAGGTTTTAAATTAAAAATCGATAACCTGACCGTTCCTAAAGGATATAAGGAAGGAACCCGTGATCTTTCGGCCACTTTGCAGGCCGTTGAGAAGACCGCGACCGAACCGGTGAAAGAAGCACCTGCAATTCCGGGGCTTCTTATACCCGAAAAATACCTTGAAGGTACAGCCGGTCAGACGGTGAACATCAAAATAAAGTTCAACCGGACGGGAACCTTATTCATCAATGCAAGGGCCGACAGTACACTTGTGAAATCCGAATCGATCAGCGTTAAGGAAGGCGATCTCACATACCCATATAAGGTGGCTGAAGGAAAGAACATTATCGAGTTCAAACATATCGATAACAGTAACCATGAGAGCGTGGAATATGTTGTGATCAACGGCGCACCGGGGAATGCGACTGAGAACAAGCTGCTTACAACAACACCGGCACTGAGTGGTTCCGACAATCCTTCCCTGCTCAGGGATGAACTGAAAAGCCTGGCAAGCGGCAACCTGAAAAAGATATTAAGCAATCTCGACCTGCAGAAGGCACATATCAGTACATCATCGGAGCTTATCCAGTACCTGCTTCTGCATGCCGATGAAGGCAAGTATTCACAGCAGGATGTAATCGATCTGCTTACCGTAAAAGCTTCCCATCTATCCCTTCAGGAACTGGTAGGCCAGTTGGCAATGTATGCAGACGGGAACCTGAAAAACACCCTGATGACGCTCGACCTGAAGAAGGAAGGGATTACCACCGAGTCACAACTGATCGATTACCTCATGGAATCCACGGCAAGGTACGGCTACACCAGGCAGGATGTGTACAATATGCTTTCCAGGGCAGCGGCTAACGGAAGTCCCGACGCAAAATATCTGCTCCGCAACCTGCTTCAATATGCCAGCCCGGGGTTGAAGAAATTCCTTCTCAACCTGAACCTCGATTCCTTAAAGATAAGAGATGCCGGACAACTGGTGGAATATCTGCTCACAAATGCCGGGAAATCGGGCTATTCACAGGAAGATGTGATCAGGCCACTACTCGACATGGTGTCGTCCATGCCTGTAGACCAGTTCAGAAAGAAGATGGCTGAATACTCAAACGGCAACCTCAGGGCGATACTCGAAAGCCTCAATCTCGGCAAGGAAAACATTCGCTCGGTGTCAGAACTGATCCAATGGCTGCTGAAACAGGCCCCCTTACATGGGTATTCCCAGAATAACGTGATCGATGCACTTATCAAGATGGCCCTCGCCAGCGCTGACAATGTTTCCGGACTGCTCAAGGCCATGCAGGAGAACTGTTCGCCAAACCTGAAGAAAATGCTTCTCCGTATCAACCCGGCAGAACTTCAGCTTACCTCAAACAACGATCTTGTGGATTACCTTACTAATAAAGCCCAGGGAAACGGCTACCAGGTAGAAGACGTTCTCCGGGCCCTTGAATCCATCGCCTATAATGGCAACGCCACTGACGCTCAATACAGCCTGTTGAGGCTTTCAGATTCTGAACTTAGAAATATCCTCCTGAAAGTCGATCCCAAAAGAGCCAATATAGAAGATATCCCAGGACTGATGACTTTCTTACAGAAAGACCTTTCCTCCCAGAAAGTCCCCGATTCCGTATACGGCAAACTGGTTGACCGTTTTCTGTCCTACAATGAATTGCAGTATGTTCTCGAGAGGCTCAGGAAGATGGCACAGGAAAACCTGAAATCGACCCTCGAAGGTGTGAATCCGTACCAGGAGAAACTGTCAAGCCTGACCGGTCTGGTGAACTATCTCATCCGGAAATCGGCATCTTCAGGGTACACTCCCAAAGATATCTTCGCCTTGCTCGAAAAATATAGGGAAAGCCTTATCCTTGACAAGTTCATCAAGGATGCCATACCTGCAGTTTCCGATTCGCTTATTTCAGCCGTTGCTGGTTTCGATCCATACGCCTACCAGGTATACAGCAGGGATTCCTTCCTCATTTACCTGTTGAATGCTTCATCCGGCTATGGTTATCCAGTGGACAGTGTCCATGCCCTCATCCTTCAAATGCCGGGATATACAGAACTTCCTGCTGGCCTGCTTTTCACCTATCTGGAACAGACTAAGATCAAGGATAAGATTAGTGGTCTGAATTTGGGAAACAGCAATTATCCGTCAGGTAAAGACCTCGTACAGTTCCTTCTTTCCAAGCGGAAGCTGTCACCTGAAAATCTGGCCGTAGCCATTAGCGATGCCGAAAACCTAATGGAAATGAACAACTATCTTTCATGGTTACAGGAGCGTGGCCAGGCAGGAATCAAATCCTTGTTCAGCAATTTCCAGCCCTCATTACACAAGCTAACTTCTGCCGAAAGTCTTTCGGACTATATTCTATCCCTGGGAGACTCAGGCCGGATAGACATGAATGAGGCCAGCTTGCTTCTGGCTACGATGATCGACCGTATGAAGGCAAGAAGCTATATGCAGAACTTATCTGAAAACTCGAGTAATGACTTTGGAGCGCTTCTCGAGAGTCTGATGCGCGAAAATGCTTTCCCCGATTCCCTGGAAGCTTTGATGCCTTACCTACTGAACCATTCGAAGTTGCATGGATACAGTAGCGGTATCGTTTATAACCTCGTCATTAAACAGATGGCGGATATGGAACTTGACAGGTTCATGGAAAGAATGACCGCCTTCTCCCATGGAGCCCTCAGGGAAGCCTTATTCACCATGGATATCCGGAAGTTGAAACTGAATTCTCCTGCAGAAATAATATCCTATCTTGAAGAGATGGCATCCGGTAAAACCTTTAGCCTGGGAGATATTAAGGAAGCCCTTACAAAAACAGCTGGAAGTATGGTGAACAATGCATTGCAGCGAATGGCATACATGGAGAACCTCAAAAGTAAAAATTGGTTTGTCCAAAATATTCCTGCAACGGTTGCACTGGGGCTGCTCTTCCTTGTATTGATTGCTCTGCTTTACAGGCTTAGCAGGCCTGCCAGGAAAAAGGATTAAATGTCCCCTGTTAAGAAGTTTATAAAAACCAGAAAATACGGAATGCCTTTTTCGATTAATTTTACGGAAAAGGCATTTCTAATTCATACCCTTTCCCTATGAAAAGAATTTTTGTATTCTTATTCTGCCTGATCTGGATAGCGCAGCTTAGTGCACAGAAGAAAACTAATTATACAGAGATTTACCGGGATGCTTGTGATTACCTTCAATCTAACGATTATCAGGAAGCCTATTATAATTTCAACCAATTGGTACAAAATGGCTACGCCAGCGCAAACATATCTTACCTGAGCGGAAAATGCCTGCTCAACATTCCCGGCCGAAGCAAGGACGCTATTCCGCTGTTTGAGGATGCCCTTAAAAATATCAGTTCTGATTACCATGAAGAAAACCCGGATGAGAAAGCGGCCCCTCTCGAAGCATATTTTTACCTGGCCCAGGCCTTCCGCCTCAACAACCGGCTGGACGAGGCTGAGAAAATGCTTAACTCACTGCTCACCCAAATTGATACAACCGCAAGTGGAAAGACTTTGACCCTAATCAATCATGAACTGGAATATTGCAGAAATGCCCGGGAACTCATGTCCCTGCCTGTAAAATTCAAGATCAGCAACCCTGGTGAGGCAATAAACAAGAACATGAATGAAATCAATCCCGCGGTTACTCCTGATGAAACCCTACTCCTGTTTGTTGAACAGAAGAAATTTTATGATGCCATACTTGAGAGCAGGAAAGTTGATGACCAATGGACACCGGCTGACGAAATTACCTCACGGCTAGGTTCCGACGGTGAATTTCGCGTGTGTGCCGTTTCTGCCGACGGACAGAAGATGCTGCTTACCAGTTACGACATGTACAGTAATGGCGATATCTACGAATCAGTTTTCAAAGATGGGAAATGGAGCAAATGCAAAAAACTCGGACCCGAGATCAATTCGCCTTCCTCGGAAAACTTTGCGTCCTATTCTCCCGATGGCAATACCCTCTATTTTTCATCCAACCGCCCCCTGGGCTATGGAGGATATGACATTTACCGTGCGCATCGCGACAAAGAAGGAAAATGGACGAATGTGGAAAACCTTGGTCCCATGATCAACACAGCATACGATGAAACCTATCCCATCCTGTCAAACGACAGCTCAAGTCTGTATTTCAGTTCCAACGGGCATTTCAGCATGGGTGGCTATGATATTTTTTGCTCTCGCCTTGTCAATGGAAAGTATACCTATGCCAGAAATATAGGCTATCCCATCAATACTACCGGCGATAACCTCTTCTGGGTGCCTGTACAGAGAGGCAGAGCAGCTTGGACTTCTGTGCTCTCCCAAGCAGAGCCTAGCAGGTTTGAACTGGTAAGGTATGAACCAGGCCCGTTCCCCGATATCCCGAGATTTTCAATAGCGGGCGAAGTGGTTTCGGAATCCACCCCCTTCACTGATACTTCTCATATTAGCCTCACTCTCACCGAAAAAACATCAGGCACAAAGGATCAACTCGCGCTAACGGGCAATCATCCTGGTTTTGCCTTCCTGAAACCTTCCGGGCATTACACCCTTTTTGCCTCCTCTGCCGGGTATAATAACCATGAAATAGACGTTACTTTTACGCCCGAAGATCCGGATTCTGCCTGGCATGCAAGAATCGTCCTCAACAGATCAGATAAAACCATACCGGCAACAATATTCAGTTACAGAAACATATTTTTTGCATTCGACTCCTATAAAATCGAGGCTGTTTACGCTCCATTTCTCGACTCTGTTGCAGATCTCCTGAATCGAGACTCTTCAGTCAGGCTTGAGCTTATAGGATATACCGACCATAAGGGATCCGCAGCATATAACCTTATCCTATCAAACAAAAGAGCCCGGTCTATCATGCATTATCTCATTTCAAAAAATATCACTCCTTCGCGAATAACCTGTTCAGGCAAAGGTTCGGCCAATCCTATTGCAAGGGAATTATCTACTACAGGAAAGGATATCCTGGCCGGAAGAAAATGGAACCGAAGGGTTGAGTTTCGCTTTTCAGGCGGTGAGCATCTGGAATTCAGGTTCATTCAGCCTGGAATCCCTGCAAACCTGATCAATACCAGAAACCGATGATTAACTGGCAGGATCGCATACGACCAGAGGATTGCCTTTTCAAAGGGTGCCCTCTTCTGCCCATCATACGTTATTTCTTTTAATTTTTTAGAATTATCCCCGGGAGGACTTGCATTGACATGCCTCACGTGTAGTTGATGCGGTCACCACTGACTACCCAGGAATATCAGAATATTGATATGATTGAAAATCAATATTAAAAACCATTTTCCTTTAAAATTATCCGTCATTTTTTTACATTTGTATTTAAGGGACTGAAATGGGTGCGGAAATGTTCATGTCCGCAGTGTTTGGCTTGACATTCAAAATTTTAACCCATGAAAAAAAATTTGCCTTTTCCAATTATTTTTCTCATTTGCCTGATTCAGGGCGGATACGCCCAACAAATCTATGCCACTTTAAAGAAAAATTTTCAAGATGCAGAATAT
>JAKAMP010000064.1 GCA_021812865.1 Bacteroidota bacterium
ACCCGTAATAACCCATAACGAGAAAGCAGACAGACATGCGTTAACCGGCAGTTTCTGAAACAGCATGGGGATCATATCCACCAGGCCTGCCAGGGTGCCAAGACCTATACTGATGACAATTTTTTTCATAGCGTTTCAATTTAACGATGAATGCTGATTTATTGAGCCTTTGCAAAGATCAAAGCTACAAAACAATGGAGAACAAAGCAATATGAACATTCAATATAAATTGCGGCGCCATTCAGACTAAATTGTTTATCATTGCGTTAATAATGTTGATAAAAATAAAATTCACCGGTTACAGCCCAATGGGTAATTTCCTAATTTTGACGACTGAATGATGGCCCGATAACTTTCATAATGAACTAATAATCATGCTGACAGGTATACTTCTTCAGATTTCGACCAATCCGCAGGTAATCCAGGGAGCGCCCGGGAATGCCGAAATGTCCCTGCTGGAACTGATCTCCAAAGGGGGCTGGATACTTGCTCCGATTGCCCTGATTTCGGTACTTTCCGTGTACATCATGATCGCAAAATACTTTGAGATCAGGGAATATACCAAAATGGACGAAAACCAGGTAAACAATTTCAAAAACAGCCTCAGGAAAGGGGACGTAAACCAGGCCATAACATTTCTGCAGAGCAGCAACAATGCCTACAGCAGGATATTCTACCATGCAGCAAACAATGTGGGCAGGCCCATCCGTGAGATTGAAAGCACCATTGAATCGGCCAGCCAGATTGAGTCGAACCAGATGAGCAAAAACCTTCATTACCTGGGACTGTTTGCCGGTATTGCTCCCATGCTTGGATTTGTTGGTACCATCGCCGGGGTAATCAAAATCTTTTACAATATTTCGCTCACCGATAACATCAGCATCGGCATCATTTCGGGCGGCTTGTACCAGAAGATGATCTCCAGCGGGTTCGGCCTCATCGTAGGGGTAATTGCCTATACAGCCTATCATATTCTGAACATCATGGTGGACAAGTACCTGTCGAAAATAGAAAGCGAGGCATTCGAGTTCATCAACATCATTCAAAGCAAGTAAGGCATGAAACTGAAGAAACACATGGATTTCAAACCCGAGGTAGCCACCGGGTCGCTGAACGACATCATGTTCTTCCTGCTGCTTTTCTTTTTGCTCGTTGCCACCTTTGCCAATCCCAATGTGATCAAACTCATGCTGCCTAAGGCTCACTCGAGCCAGACTATCTCCAAGAAACAGATTACCCTGTCCATTACCAGCGACCGGAAATATTATATCGACAAACGATACATTCCTGCTTCCATGCTTGAGGGCGAGCTGGCAAAAATCAAATCGAACATCAGCGACGTTACTATTGTACTCAGGGCCGATAATTCCCTTACCGTGCAGGACCTGGTAGACGTGCTTGAAATTGGTTCCCGCCTGCAGGTTAAGATGATCCTCGCTACCGATAAAAAAGCCTCCTGACAGATTGCATATCCACCACGCAATCCTTATTACAGATCGGAAAAAATGCTGTCTATTGATTGATATGGAGAAGTCATACAGTGGTCAGATGATGGTCAGACAGTAGTCAGACGACAGGCGGAGGATAAACCGAAAATGATTAAAATCTTTCCTATCCTTAAGGTCAGAAACCCGAAACCTGATTTTTGTTTTATTTTTTCCTGATCAAAATCATGTTAATATCTCGGAATCATGACCTTAATCATTGATTGAATAAAGGGTTCATCATAGTTTTACCCTGATTTGAGACAGTCAACACGGGGTTACCATGGAAAATATTCATTCTCATCTGGGGCATTCTGCAAATGGACTTCTGCAGGAAATCAGGCAGCAAACTGCTGTAAATATCCAGGCCTGCTACCAATGCGGTAAATGTTCGGCCGGTTGTCCCCTGGCCGGGGAAATGGATTTCCCTCCCTCTCTTCTCATGAGGATGATTCAGGTAAACAAACCGGAAACAGATGAAAAAGTGCTTGGCGCATATTCCATGTGGGTCTGTCTTACCTGCAACACCTGTTCCTCGCGCTGTCCGATGGAAATCGACATACCCCGGGTAATGGATCATTTGCGGGAAAAGTCATTCACGCTTGGCAAAACCAACAAAAAAGCCAGTCCCATTATCGATTTTCACAAAGCATTTCTGAAATCCATCGAGGTGAACGGCAGGTTGCATGAGCTAGGTCTCATCGTATATTATAAAATGCTAACCTTCCGCCTGATGCAGGATGTAATGCTGGCTCCAGGCATGCTGCTGAGAGGCAAACTGCACCTGTTCCCTGAAAGGATCAGGCAGCGAAAACAATTAGCCGCAATATTTAAACGCACCTATAAAAGAAGAAAGGAGCAGGAAGTATGAATATTGGATTTTACCCGGGATGCTCCATGCAGGGTTCATCGCCTGAATATAATGAATCGGTGCAGGCCATCTGCTCAGCATTGGGCATCTCCCTCATCGAGGTGAGCGATTGGAACTGCTGCGGGGCAACAGCCGCCCATAACCTGAATCGTGAACTTTCCCTTGCCCTTCCTGCAAGGATACTGGCACATGCTGCAGCCGACGGACTGGAAGAAGTCCTTGTGCCCTGTGCCGCTTGCTATAACCGGCTTAAAATGGTTCAACATGAGATAGGCGCTGACCGCAAACTACAGGATTCCATTTCTGAAATCCTCGATGAGCCTTACCAGGGAAACGCAAGGATACTGAGTATTCTTGATTTTCTGGAAAGAGATGTGGAACCTCTTCTGGCAGAAAAGATCATGAAACCTCTGAAACAGAAAATAGCCTGTTATTATGGTTGCCTGCTGGTACGTCCACAGAACATTCTCGATGCCAAAAGGCATGAAGATCCACAGTCCATGGACCACATCATGCAACTGCTGGGGGCGGAAGCGATCGACTGGGCTTTCAAAACAGAGTGCTGCGGAGCGGGATTGTCCGTCTCAAAAACCGGGGTAGTGGCTGAATTATCCGGACGAATTCTCGATGACGCCGCCCACCGTGGCGCCAAAGCCATCATAGTAGCCTGTCCCATGTGTCATTCAAATCTTGACATGCGCAGGAAGGCCATTGAACAGCACAGGAACAAGGATTTCGATCTGCCTGTGATGTACATCACCCAGGCAATCGGACTGGCGCTGGGCATTGACCCGGTCAAACTGGGTCTGAAAAGACATTTCGTTCCTGTGAACCTTGAACTTTAAAATACAACTTCTGGTATATGGCGCGTATAGGAGTGTTTGTATGTCATTGTGGTGAAAATATCTCGGCCACGGTCGAATGTGACAAGGTTGCCCAGGCTGCGGCCGGGTTTCCCGGAGTGGTACATAGTATCGATTACAAATACATGTGCTCCGACCCTGGCCAGAATATGATCAGGGAGGCGATCAGGGAGAAGAATCTCACCGGTGTGGTCGTGGCCTCCTGTTCCCCGCGCATGCACGAACCCACTTTCAGGCAGGCATGCAGTGAGGCCGGGCTCAATCCCTTCCTTTGTGAAATGGCCAACCTCAGGGAGCACTGCTCATGGGTTCATGAAAAGGGTGAAGCCACAACAAAAAAGGCCATTGACCTGGTTAGAATGATGGTGGAAAAGGTTAAAAGGAACCAGCCTCTCTATCCCATCAGGGTTCCCGTTACAAAGACCGCCCTGGTGGTTGGCGGCGGCATTGCCGGGATACAGGCAGCCCTCGACATCGCCAATGGGGGAAACAAGGTGATCATGGTGGAACGTGAACCATCCATCGGCGGACACATGTCGCAACTCTCGGAAACCTTTCCTACTCTTGACTGCTCACAGTGCATACTCACCCCACGAATGGTGGAAGTGGCCCAGCATCCCAACATCACACTCTATACTTATGCCGAGCTGATAGGTCTCGACGGCTTCATTGGCAATTTCAAGGCAAAGATCAGGAAGAAGGCAAAAAGCGTGGACGAAAAAATATGCACCGGCTGCGCGCTTTGCACCACCAAATGCCCGCAGAAGAAAATCCCTTCGGAATTCAACGAAGGACTGGGCAAACGCACTGCCATCTACGTGCCTTTTCCGCAAGCCGTTCCAAATAAACCTGTAATCGATAAAGACCATTGCACCTATTATAAGACGGGGAAGTGCAAAATCTGTGAAAAGGTTTGTCCTGCCCAGGCCATCCGGTTCGACCAGCCCGATGAAATTGTCGAAGTGGCTGTGGGCGCTGTGGTGATTGCTACGGGGTTCACTATACACCAGACCGGTTTCTTCCCGGAATACGGCTATGGCCGCTACCCCGATGTGCTCACAGGGCTGCAGTTTGAGCGTCTTGCTTCTGCCTCTGGTCCCACGCTGGGCGAGATCCGAAGGCCTTCGGATGGGAAAATCCCTGAAACCATTGTTTTCATCTCCTGCGCAGGCTCCCGCGACCCTGCCAAAGGCATTGAATACTGCTCGAAAATATGCTGCATGTACATTGCCAAGCACGCCATGCTATACCAGCATAAGGTGCATCATGGGAAATCATATGTCTTTTATATGGACATCCGCGCAGGCGGCAAAATGTACGAGGAATTTGTTCGCAGGGCCATTACCGAAGATCAGGTAAACTATGTAAGGGGAAGGGTATCGAAAATATACGAGAGAGATGGCAAGCTGATCGTGAAGGGGGTTGACACGCTCATGGGTGCAGAGGCGGTGGAAATCGAAGCCGACATGGTTGTACTGGCCACAGCAGGCATTGCCAATCCCGGTGCAGAGGAACTTGCCCAGACCCTGCATGTGTCGTATGATGGTCATCATTTCTTCTCCGAAGCCCATCCAAAGCTCAGACCAGTCGAGACCAATACGGCCGGGATATTTCTTGCGGGGGCATGTCAGGCCCTGAAGGATATCCCCGAATCGGTGGCCCAGGCCTCGGGCGCTGCCGGAAAGGTGAATATCCTGTTCTCAAAGAGTGAGCTTACACGCGAACCTCTGATAGCCGTGGTAAACCGGTCGGCGCCCCCTGAATATTCCACCTGCGTAGGCTGTTTCCTTTGCCAGCCGGCATGTCCATACCAGGCCATCGAAAAAGAAGAGATCAAAGACCGGAGTGGCAAGGTGATAAAGACAGTGGCCAGGGTCAACCCGGGATTATGCCAGGGATGTGGTACCTGCGTGGCATTCTGCAGGTCAAAATCGATCGATATACAGGGATATACCCATGAACAGGTACTTGCCGAAGTGATGGCCGTGCTGGAAAACGATTAAACCTATGGAAAACAAAATATTTGAACCAAAAATCGTGGCCTTTGTATGCAACTGGTGCACCTATGCCGGAGCCGATCTTACCGGGACAAGCCGTATCAAATACGCCCCGAATGTAAAGATCGTGAGGTTCCCCTGCACCGGCCGGATCGATTTCATGCTTTTACTGAAGGCCTTTGGCGAGGGCGCTGACGGGATTATCGTTTCGGGATGCCATCCGAATGACTGCCACTATACTTCGGGAAATTTTCATGCCCGCCGTCGCTGGATCAGTTTCCGGAGCCTGCTTGATTTTCTGGGAATCGATACCGGCCGTATCACCTTTTCGTGGGTTTCGGCAGCCGAGGGAGCCAAATGGGCTGCCCTGGTCAATGACACCGTAAGCCGTATCAAGGAACTGGGGCCCTATACCGATTATGAAAAAGTTGCCAGATATTACGAGGAGGAAGTGAATCATGAATGAGTACCAGACCATTGCAGCCGGGCTTCTTTCATCAGGAACAGCAGCCATGGTAATCGGCTACAGCGAAGGCAGCGCGAAAAGGGTAAGACCTGTTTTCTTTACCCGGCCGGAAGAGGCATCAACTCTTGTTTTCGATAGCCGCTGCGTGCAAAACATTGCCGTGTACCTCACAAAAAAGGAAATCCGGACTGAAGGGAAAATCGCCATTATCGCCTCTCTTCCCGTCATGCGCAGCATCATTCAGCTGGCCTCTGAACATCAGCTTTCCGAAGAAAAGATCATCGTCATTGGCATTACTCCTTCGGGAGAAGTTAAACAGTTCAACGGATTCGATGCGCTTGACGCGTATGTTTCATCAACGACGATCGAAATTGAAGCCCGTTACCGGGAAAAGATTGAACAGGTGGAGAAAATGACCCTCACGGAGCGATGGAACTTCTGGAAAAATGAGCTTTCAGCCTGCTTTAAATGCTATGCCTGCCGTGCAGCCTGTCCCATGTGCTACTGTACCCGTTGCACGGTTGAAATGAACCAGCCGCAATGGATACCGGTTCCCTCGCATACCCTCGGCAACTTCGAGTGGCACATCATGAGGGCCATGCACCTGGCCGGCCGTTGTGTGGACTGCAATGCCTGCGCTGAAGCCTGCCCGCTCGGTATCCCGTTCAACCTGCTTACCAAGCAAATGATCCTTCAATTCAAAAAAGATTTTGGCGGTTACAACCCTTCCCTGAAAGGATTGAATATCCTTTCCTCCTATTTACCCGACGATAAAGAGAATTTTATACAATAGCGCCATGATAGAATCTTACTTACTTCAAAGTTCATCCCTTACGAAGCTCTTCAATAAGCTTATTGAGACAAGACATATATATGCACCCGTTAAAAAAGGCATGGTCACCAGCTTTAACCGGGTTGAGTCACTGGAAGAAGTGGCTAAAGACTATATCCAGACTACCATTTCGGCAAAATCCATCCTGTTCTTAAGAAATGAAATTCTGTTTCATTACAAGCAGGAAAATGGCGATGTAAAAATAATGGAACCCGATCTGCAAAGAATTCCCGAACTGGTGATCTGGGGTTGCCGGCCCTGTGATGCGAAATCGTTTAAATCGCTCCACTCTGTTTTCAATTGGGATTACAAAGACATTATATACAGCAGCCGAGAAGCCAGAAGCGCCATCATTTCCTTCAGCTGCAACCAGGCAGACGAATATTGTTTCTGCACCTCAGCAGGCAGCGGTCCGGGCCACACCGAAGGCAGCGATATCCTGCTGACTAAACTGAAATCGGGCGATTACCTGGCCGAGATACTTACCGAAAAGGGACAACTGATAAGGGATATGATTCCTGCCATATTTGAAACCCCTTCGTCAGAAAGCAAGGAAGATAACCTGGCCCGGATACCCATTGTGTTCGATACGGCCGGGCTAAAGCAAAAATTAGAACAGGCATGGAACAGTGAACTGTGGATTACGCAATCGATGAGATGTTTGGGTTGTGGCGCCTGTGCCTTTGTTTGTCCATCCTGCTCCTGCTTCGACATACAGGATGAAAAGCATGGCAAGGAAGGGGTCCGGTCGCGCTGCTGGGATTCCTGCGGGTTTTCCCTGTTTACGCGCCACACGTCGGGACATAATCCCAGGGAAACCCAGGCCGAGAGATGGAGACAGCGGATCATGCACAAATTCTCCTACCTGCCCGACCAGCAGGGTTTTACAGGCTGTACGGGCTGCGGAAGATGTTCGCGCGCCTGCCCGGCCGACATGAACATACGGGAACATCTGGCTGCACTTATAAACGACAGCACTTCACCTGAAAACCGTGTAGCCTGATTCCGGGGTATTTATACATCAGACCGAAGCTGAAAGACATTAAAAAAACTTAAGGATTCAACCATCCATGGACGAAAAGAACATATATGTGCCGTACCGCATGCGGATTGAAAAGATCACGCAGGAAGCGCCCGGGGTAAAGACTTTCCGGCTGAAATTCGTGAATGATGAAGATGCCCTGTCATTCAGTTTCAAAGCAGGGCAGTTTGGGGAATACTCTATTTTCGGGGCAGGAGAATCCACTTTTTGCATTGCTTCTTCCCCCACCCGGAAGGATTATATTGAATGCACATTCAGGCAGACCGGCAAAGTTACCTCAGCCCTGGCCTCCTGTGAAGAAGGGAACGTTATTGGTTTCCGCGGACCCTACGGTAATATTTTCCCGCTGGATGATTGGAAAGGTAAAAACCTTCTCTTTATTGCCGGAGGGATAGCCCTCCCTCCCATGCGCTGCGTGATATGGAATGCACTTGACCGTCGCAGCGAGTTCGGCAACATTACCATCCTGTATGGCGCCCGTACCGTGAGCGACCTGGTATACAAGCATGAACTGGAAGAATGGGGCTCCCGTAATGATGTAAAACTAATCACCACCGTTGATCCGGGAGGAGAAACACCCGACTGGAAAGGAGAAAAAGGTTTCGTGCCGGCAGTGCTCGAAAAGATGGCGCCTGCCTCGGCCAATACCATTGCCATTGTGTGCGGACCGCCGGTAATGATTAAATACACTTTCCCTGTGCTTGATAAGCTTGGATTTACCGATGACACCATCTATACAACCCTTGAAAACAGGATGAAATGCGGTTTCGGTAAATGCGGACGCTGCAACGTAGGGAAAGTATATGTCTGTAAGGATGGCCCGGTTTTTACTTACCGGCAACTCAAATCCCTCCCGGCCGAATACTAACGATCAGCTCCACCATTTGAACTTTTTCGTTCAACCCGTATTGAGGCCTGGCAGCTTTGTGAAGCGTTTTCTATATTTCTATATTTCTAATTTTCTGGTTTCTCCCTTCTGCAAAATAACCCCGTTTCCCAGGCTTGCCGAACCTTTGCCCTCGAGAATAAACCGACTGAGTTTTAATGTGCCTCCAAGCACGGTAAGCATGATTGCTGATCGTTTGCCTTGTTCTTTAATGGAGCATGTTCCCCAGGCATAGCCGTTCGACCAGAAAAAGGTTCCCGCCTGAGGATTCATCTGCATGGTTTTCTGCACGCCTGAATAATGAAACCCGGTAAGGGCATTGATGGCGCCCCAACTGGCCATGGCTCGCGCGTAATGATGGCCGCACTCCGCCTCATCGAACGGGTTCCGCTTTAAACCATCGTAACGGTTCCGGATATCGGATACGCATTTCAGCCCTTGAGGGATCATATTTTCATACATCATCCCAACAGCAGCGGCATATTCAAAACCAGTCATCACCTCATTGAAATAGGGGAAAGGCTTTTCGGGCCGCTCCTTCGGGTAAGCGGCCATCAGCAGGGCCGACTCGTCGCCCATGGCAAAAGACCGCATGTTATTGAAATGGTTCTGCATGGGCGAACAGGAATTGTATTTCAGTATGCTTCCGAGGGTTGTTCTTATATGGGCCGAATCGCCCAGATAACCGAGTCCGCAGATATGCGCCATATATTGTCCTACCAGTTGATCGACCAGGCATGCCTGTCCAAGCTGAAAATCAGGTTTGACCACGTCGGTGGCTCCCATTCCAATCCTTAGTCCTTCGGCCACCGCCCCAGGCCCCGATGGCGGTTGTATCTGTTGAATATAATATTCCCCGTTGAACAGATGCTGATCGGTCCATACGCGACCGTTCCTGGCGAGCATGAGGCATGAATCGGCAAATGGCTTTTCTCCCAGGTAGACGGCCATTTTCGCGGCTGCGGTAAGCGCGCCGAGGTACCAGAATTCCATCTGGGGGTTAGGACCATAATATTCCACATCCATGGTATTGTGCTGACAGCCCTCCATTACGCCGTCTTTATTGGCATCCCAACCACCCGGTATCCAGCAGAAGGCAAGCGCCCGTTTCACGCCCGGCCA
>JAKAMP010000065.1 GCA_021812865.1 Bacteroidota bacterium
TTCGAGACGATCGGCGAGTGGGTGGTCAGGACCTATGGCCTGCAGGCGGGCCTCGCCAAGTTCCGTGCCGGCTTCGACGAGTACGGGACCTGGATCATCCTGATCAAGGGGCTGACACCCATCCCCTACAAGCTGGTAACCATCGCCTCCGGTGCGGCCCATTTCGACCTTTTCACGTTCGTGTGGGCGTCCATCGTGACGCGTGGCGCGCGTTTCTTCATCGTGGCAGCCTTGCTGTGGAAGTTCGGCGAGCCGATCCGCAGCTTCATCGAGGAACGCCTGACCCTGCTGACCTGGCTGGTGTTGTTTTCTTCCACCAGTTTCGGGGTTTTGCTTGGTTTGTTCCTTTCTTCGATTTTCAGAAGCCGGCTGTCTATTTATATTCTGATAGCAATACTCATTATTCCCCAGGTATTGTTTGACGGAGTGGCCATCGATTTCAATAAATTACCTTCCGGGTTGAGGAACGAACGCTTTGTGCCCGTCATAGCCGACCTGATGGTTTCCCGCTGGGGATATGAGGCGTTGATGGTGAACCAGTTCAAGAACAACCCATACGAACAGAATTATTACACCATCGACCGGAAGCTGAATCAGAAAGAAATTTATGCCGATATCATCATCCCGGCATTGCAGGCCAAGGTGCTTGACTGTACTGGAAAAAAAGAATCCGGCAGGAGTCCCGATTCCCTGGCAGGTGAGCTAAGCCTGATCAGCAACGAGTTCAACCAGCTTGCCGTGAAGAATGATATTTTCCCGTTTGAGTTTCAGTCGAAACTCAATTCCAGGGAATTTGCACGCCCGGTGGCAGAGGAGGCCATGAATTACCTCGCCTTTGTAAGGAACAGTTTTTTTGAAGATGTTGAATCTTTAAAGCAGAGCAGAGATTCTGTGGAAAGGGCGCTGGACAGCAAATACGGACGCAAAGGACTTGAAATGCTCAAAAATGCATATGATAATACATTCATTGCGAACCTGGTCAAGAACCGGGAATCACAGGAAGTGATCAGGGAAACTGAATCTCGGTTCATTCCTCTGAAATTCCCGATTTATCTGAGTACTGATTCTACCTTCGGAAGAGCGCCCTTTTATGCGGCGTACAAGTTGCTGAACGGACAGTATATCAATACTGAATGGTTCAACATACTCATTATATGGCTGCTTTCCTTTGTTTTATATGTAATTCTGATCAGTGAGCTTGGAGAAACGGTTTACAACAGAATCAGCCTCATGATTCCGCGAAAATCATGGCTGCCGCAATATCCCTGAGGTAATCAACGAAAGTTCAAAAAGTAATGATTTTCCGGTTTTGCTTAATACATACCGACAGCGTTTTGCCCAGGTAGGCCACTTCGGCCCCCATATCTTCCACCGCTTTACCTACGCCAAAATCTTCGGCCGATCCCTTGTCAATATACAGGTTTATGCCGGTATGTTTCAGGCTTTTGAATACATCCTGCAGCTCTTTATCGCTGGCCAGAAGCTTTACCGATGGACCCCATACCATAAGGGTTATGTTGTCGAGCCATCCGTTCAGGCGGGCATTCAGAACGAAATTCAATACAACCGATTTTGCCACGTCTTTGTCCGATGAAGCCCATATGATAACCAGACTGGAGGAATCTCCGGGATTCAACGTGGGTTCATCATACTGGGATACTTTTGGATTGCGGGGAGTGCATGAGAACAGCGCCACGCAGATCGCCAGTACCCACAGGGTATGGATACGGGGTATTTGTGTATTCATGATCGTCAGATTTGGCATAAAGGTAAGAATCCCGGAGTAAAACGCAAACCAATACCCATGGTCGGCAGGCAGGACTCCTCAATCACTGGAGTCCTATTTTGCAGTATTGCTTGACTGTAATATTAAAATTGCTATTTTTATGCATTACTAACCAATCTTAACTGCTAAAACAAACCCTATGCAACTACATCTCATCGACATTCTCATCATTCTCCTTTATGTACTGGTGAGCATCGCCATCGGATACTGGGTGTCCCACCGTGCATCAAAAGATATCCACTCTTATTTTCTTGGTGGCAATTCGCTGCCATGGTACCTGCTGGGTATTTCCAATGCCTCAGGCATGTTTGATATTGCCGGAACCATGCTGCTGGTATACTGGCTCTTTCTGTATGGTCTGAAAAGTGTATGGCTTCCGTGGGTATGGCCGGTGTTTAACCAGATATTCCTTATGGTTTACCTGTCCGTTTGGCTTCGCCGTTCGAATGTGATGACCGGGGCAGAATGGATAAAGACCCGGTTTGGTGAAGGGAAAGGGGCCACGCTTTCGCATATTATTGTAGTGATTTTTGCGCTGGTATCGGTCATCGGATTCCTCTCATACGGGTTCAAGGGAATCGGCAAGTTTGCCACCTCCTTCCTGCCTCCCCTGGTAACGGATCCCAGCTTTCTTGCCAATAATCCACAGATCAATGCCAACCTTTATGCCCTGATCCTGATGGGCATCACCACCTTTTATGTGGTGAAAGGAGGAATGTTCAGCGTGGTGATCACCGAGGTGCTGCAGTACCTGATCCTGACCGTTGCATCCATTGCCATTGGCATCATTGCCATACACCAGGTCTCCCCCGACACCATCAATCATTTTATCCCTGCCGGATGGAAAGATATATCCTTTGGGCACTGGCTCAATCTCGACTGGTCAAAACTCAACATGCAGGCCGCGAACGACTGGATTGCCAAGGACGGTTATTCCCTGTTCTCCATCTTTTTTATGATGATGCTGTTCAAAGGGATTTTTGTAAGCGCCGCCGGTCCGGCTCCCAATTACGACATGCAGAGAATACTTTCCACGCGCAGTCCTAAGGAAGCCGCCAAGATGAGTTCCCTAGTGAGCCTTGTACTTAACCCTCCCAGGTATTTCATGATTGCCGGACTTACCGTTCTGGCGCTGGTGAATTTCAGCGGTGTTTTTCAGAATCTCCCTGCAGGAATGAAGCCTGATTTTGAATCCATCATGCCGCAGGTACTCGCGAAATTTGTGCCTGTGGGCCTGCTCGGATTGCTTATGGCCGGTTTGCTTGCCGCCTTTATGAGCAATTTTGCCGCTACTGTGAACGCTGCCCCGGCCTACATCGTGAACGACATTTACAAGCGATATATCAATCCCAACGCAGAGCCTAAAAAATATGTAAAGATAAGCTATATTGCATCCATAGCCGTTGTAGTGGTAGGTATTTCGGTAGGTTTTGTGGTTGAATCCATCAACAACGTCGTACTCTGGATTACCAGCGCCCTCTGGGGCGGATATACCGCTTCCAATGTGCTGAAATGGTACTGGTGGAGGTTCAATGGATACGGTTATTTCTGGGGCATGGTATCGGGCATAGCTTCTGCCCTGCTTATCCCGCTGCTCAACCAGTTCCACCTGATCGACTTCCTTGTGAACTGGCCTCTGCCAAGCAACCTCGAAATGAACACTTTCCCTGTGATCTTTATCCTGTCAATCATCGGCTGTATCCTGGGTACACTTCTTACCAAGCCTGAGGATGATGCCATACTTAAAAAATTCTACTCCACCGTGAGGCCCTGGGGGTTCTGGAAGCCCATTCACGAAAAAGTAATGGCAGAAAATCCTGATTTCAAGAAAAATACCAATTTCTGGCGCGACATGTTCAATGTGGTCGTGGGTATCATCTGGCAGGTTACCCTGATGGCTCTGCCCATCTACCTTGTGCTCAGGGAGAAGATGTCGCTGCTGATCAGTGTCATTATCGCCGCCGTTGCCATGTTCATCCTGAAAAAAACCTGGTGGGACAAGCTGGAGGACTAAAGGGTATAAAGTCAATAGACAAGTAACAAGTAACAAGATTCAAAATTCAAATAACAAAATAATAATGAAAGGCTCCGGGCAGGAGTCTTTCGTTTTTCAGGGATGAAGGGTTTTCTGGCAGTTTGACACTTCAGGGAATATTGCGTATCTTTAGGCTCCTAAAAATCAACCCCTATGACCAAAAAGGAATTTGAAAAAAGCCTTGCAAAAAAAATGCGCAGGCATACACAACTTATCGAAAGAAGTAACAAGGCCAGAAAAGACGGGAACGGAATCTTTACACGATATAAATACCCGGTACTGACAGCGGAACACACGCCTCCGTTCTGGCGTTATGACCTGAATTACAAAACAAACCCGCACCTGATGGAACGGTTGGGCATCAATGCCACGTTCAATGCCGGCGCTATGATGTTCGACGGGAAATATATCATGGTAGTGCGGGTGGAAGGAAACGACCGGAAATCATTTTTCGCTATCGCCCAGAGTCCGAATGGGATTGACAACTGGGCATTCTGGGACTATCCCGTCACTCTTCCCGAAACAGACAACCCGGATGTGAATGTATATGATATGCGACTCACCCATCATGAAGATGGCTGGATTTACGGATTATTCTGCACGGAAAGAAAAGATCCCCATGCTCCCGATGGCGATACATCCTCTGCGGTGGCCGATTGTGGTATTGCCAGGACAAAAGACCTGAAAAACTGGGAAAGACTGCCCGACCTGCAAACCCATGGCGGTCAGCAAAGAAACTGTGTACTGCATCCTGAGTTCATTAAAAATAAATATGCCATCTATACCCGACCACAGGATGGGTTCATCGATATCGGCAAAGGAGGCGGTATTGGTTTTGGGCTTACCGACAGTATGGAACAGGCCGTCATTACGAAAGAAACCATCATTGAAAACAAAGTTTATCATACCATCAAGGAAGTGAAGAACGGACTGGGGCCTGCACCGATCAAAACAAAAGAAGGCTGGCTTCACCTGGCTCATGGTGTAAGAAACACTGCGGCCGGATTGCGTTATGTGCTGTACATGTTCCTGACCGATCTGAAAGCTCCATCCAAAGTAATCAAAGTACCATCTGGATACTTCATGGCCCCGGAAGGCGAAGAGAGAGTAGGCGATGTTTCGAATGTACTCTTCTCAAATGGATGGATCGTGAATGGTAAGGAAGAAGTATTCATTTATTATGGATCCTCCGATACTCGCATGCATGTGGCCACTTCTACAGTTGAGAAGCTTGTCGATTATGTGCTTCACACCCCGGAAGACGGGCTACGGTCGGCTGCCAGCGTGATGACAAGAAATGAACTGATCAAACAGAACCTGAAACATAAAAAGAAGTGATCCCTGTATCCTCGAATTAGAAAAGCCGGCAGAAAAATGCGCCGGCTTTTCTATTTCAAAAGCTACAGTATCAGCGGTATTCAAATTCGCCCTTCAATCCTGAATCTGAGCTTCCTCCTATCCATACAAAAAACTTACCGGGTTCAGTTACCCATTGCATTTTGTCGTTATGCATAGCCAGGTCTTCCGGATACAAAACAAACCTCACCGTAACTTTCTGTCCCCTTTTCAAATTAAGCCGCTGGAACCCCTTCAGTTCTTTTACGGGTTGCGTTACGCTGGCTGCTATGTCGCGGATGTAGAGCTGTGCAATTTCTGTTCCGTCGAATACTCCTGTATTGGCGAGCGATGTGGTAATCACCAGGGAATCACTTTTCATCAAAGTCTGAGAGGAGAGTTTCAAATCGCCATAGCTGAAGGTTGTATAGGAAAGCCCGTATCCGAAAGGATATTCGGGTGTGTAAGAAACATCAAGCTGGTATGCGGTGTAACCTACCGGGTCGAGGGCTGTGCCCGTGGGTATGTCTTTGCTTTGCTCTGTAGGAGGTCTGCCGGTGTTCATGTGGTTGTAATAAATGGGAACCTGTCCGACCGTACGTGGAAAGGATACCGGCAATTTTCCTGAGGGAACCGATTTTCCCAGCAGGATATCGGCTATGGCAGGGCCTCCCATGATGCCCGGGTGGAATGAGTAGATCACGCTTTGGGCAAGGGGCGTAATGGTATTGAATACCAGCGGGCGGCCGGCCATAATGACGAATACCATGGGTTTACCTGCTTTGGCAACCTCTCTCACCAGGTCCTCCTGGGCGCCTGGCAGATCGAGAAATGCCCTCGACCGCGCTTCACCGGATAATATAGCCTCTTCACCCAGGAAAAGCACAACCACATCGGAGCGCCTTGCAGCATCCAGCGCTTCACTGAATCCTGTGGTTTCTTTGGAGCGCGAAGTTTTCAGCCCCTGTGCATAATTGATCCTTACGGATGGTTCGCAAGACTGTCTGAGGGCAAATAGCGGTGTGCGACTGTCCTTTGCCTGGCCATCGGCCACATTGCAGCCCATCAGGTCCGCCGGAGAATCAGCCAGGGGACCAATCACCGCAATACTTCTGATATTTCTGTTTAGCGGAAGGGCGTGGTTTTCATTTTTCAACAACACCAGGCTCTGGGTAGCTAATTCCTGTGCAGTGGCAAGAAAATCCGGCTGCAGGTCCACCTTGTTTCTGCCCGGTGCAGTATAGGCATTCCGGAACAAGCCGAGTTTGAATTTCAGCTTCAGGATACGGCGGACTGCATCGTCAATACGTTTTTCCGGCACTTTTTTCTCCTTTACCAGTTCTTCAAGGTATTTTGAATAGGTTGTGCTGACCATTTCCATATCCACGCCTGCCATGATGGCTTTATAGGCCACTTCCTTTTCGTCGGTGCAGTATCCATGGTTGATCATTTCGAGCATGGCCGTATAATCGCTTACCACCACGCCATCGAAGTTCCATTCCTTTCTGAGTACCTGGCGCAAGGTGAAGGGGTTGCCGGAAGCCGGTATACCATTCAGGTCGTTGAAGGCGCTCATGATGGTAGCCAGACCGTTTTTCACCCCTTCGCGGAAAGGAACGAGGTAAAGGTCGCGCAACAGAACCTCGGGTATCCAGGTGGTATTATAATCGATACCCTGTTCGGCAGCTCCGTATCCAACGAAGTGCTTGCCGCAGGCAGCCAGGGCGGTTGAATCGGCAAGGTTGTCGGATTGATACCCTCTGATCATGGCCACGCCCAATTTTGAAATCAGATAGGGATCTTCCCCGCAAGATTCGGCGATGCGTCCCCAGCGGGGATCGTGTGCCACATCGAGCATAGGAGCGAAAGTCCACCGTATACCTTCTGCGGAAGCCTCGATCGCCGAGATGCGTGCGGCTTTCTGCACCAGCAGTGTATTCCACGAAGCCGCCTGCCCCAGGGGAACCGGGAACATGGTGCGGAATCCATGAATCACATCCCTGGCGATAAGCAGAGGAATATGAAGCCTGCTGTTGTTCACGGCAAGAGACTGCAGTTTGTTGGATACGCCAACCTCGTGAATATTGAGAAAAGAGCCGATCTCTCCTTTTTCCACCTGTTCGATCACTTCCCGGGGGATGGAGTCTTTTTCTCCTCCGTAGCTGTACTGTGTCATCTGACCAATCTTTTCGTGCAGGGTCATTTTTGACAGCAGGGCTTCTACCTGATGGTCAATTTCGTTCCTGGAATTTTTGCCCGTGCATCCAGCCATCAGCGTTATGACCAGAGCAAAAGCAGCAGATTTCATAGCCAGTCTCATAGGCAATTTTCATTTATTCATTCAAAGGTACAATTTAGGCAAACAATCACAGCATAACCTCCGCCTTCCCTTCCTCTTTTCTGAAATGAAGGGTGAACACCGTTTTTCCCGGCGATGACTGGACTTCAATGCGTCCTTTATGCGACTTCATTATCTGGCGCGACAAGCTGAGTCCAATACCCGAGCCGTTTTCGCGGGTCGAAAAAAACGGCACAAAGATATTTTCAAGGTTTTCGGGTGGGATGCCCATTCCATTATCTGATACACTGAGCAGAATCTCATCCAACCATTCGATAGCGGCAACAGCAATCTGCGGGTCAGCAATGCCTGCCAGCGCTTCTTTGGCATTCAGAAGGAGGTTCATCAATACCTGTTCAACCTGCTGGCGGTCTGCATATAAAGTAAGGTCAGAAGGGATGCACCTCACGCTGGTTCGGATGCCGGCAGAGGAGAATGAATCCTGCATCAGCCTCAGTATGGATGAGACGAGGTCGTCCATTCTGAAGGTCGAGCATTCAGGTGGAGGTATGCGTGTGAGTTTTCTAAAGGCATCCACAAAGGAAGCCATACCCCTGCTGCGGTTACGGATCGCCAGTAGCCCGGCATGCATGCTTTCCAGCATCTCATCGTCAATACGGGAGGCATTCCCGACTTTTTCGAGGATTTGTATCATGCCGGTGGCGGTAATGTTGATGGGGCTTACCGAATTGGTGATCTCATGTACCAGCACCCGGATGAGCTTCTGCCAGGAATCCGTCTCACTTTCTTCCAGTTCCTGCCTGATGTTCTGCATGGAAAGGAGAGTATATCGTTTGCCAGGCAATACTATGGCTGCAGACCTTACGGAAAGCCATACCGAACTGCCCGGCAGGCCTTTAATTTGGATCAGCTCGCGTCTTCCGGGAATAGCATTTTTCATATAATCGTATAACCCGGGCGACAAGCTCCTCCAGGCTTGTATGTGCGAAGCAGAAGAAGACCCCAGCAGGTTCAGGGCAGCTTTATTGCAGAGGTGAATGTTACCCAGGTCATCGTATGTAACCAGACCCGTGTCGGCATGTTCAAAAATCGCCTGGAAAAACTGGTATTCCTTTTCCCACTGGCTTTTTTCTTCGCGTTGCCTGCTCAATATCCTGTTCATCTGCGAATATAAGTGGAGCATTCCTGGATCAGCCTTTTGGGGATTATAGGAAAATGAAGCATCCTGGTTCGCCAGTGTTTCCAGAAACCTGGCAATGTCGCGATTCACCTTCTGAAGGGTGTATACTAGAAATACTAATTGGGCAATCCATAACAATGCCACATTCAACAGGGTGATTCTGGCAAATTCAAGGTGAAGTAGCCAGAAAAACAGCGCCGTTGTGGCGGCAAGCAGGAATGCCTGGAAAATAACCGTGCGACTATACCGACCGAAGCCCATATTTTTTCATTTTCTCATATAAAGTGGACCGGTTTATGCCTAGTTCCCTGGACACCTGTGAAATATTTCCCCTGAATTTTTCAAGGGCTTTGGCGATCAGCCACTTTTCATTTTCACCGAGATTGTAGGTTTGTCCAAGGGGAACATGGTGCCCTCCTGTATGAAGATCAAAATCATCTGCGGTAAGTTCGCTGCCATCGGCCAGGATAACAGCCTTTTCAATCATATGCATCAATTCCCTGACATTGCCAGGCCATGAATAGCCTTCAAGCTCCCTTATGGCATCCTTGCTGATAGACTGAACCGGTTTGTCATATTTTTCACGGAAATGAATGAGGAAGAACTCAGCCAGCAGAGGCAGATCTCCATGTCTTTCCCTCAGTGGCGGCACTTCCACGGTTATGGTATTGACCCGGTACATCAGGTCTTCACGGAAAGCGCCTTCCCTGGTCATCTGGGCAAGATTTTTATTGGTTGCACAAACCAGCCTTACGTCGATATGCTTCTGAGCCGTGGAACCCAGCCGGTTGATCTTTCTGTCCTGCAGCACAGTGAGCAATTTAGATTGCATAGGAACAGGCAAGTTGCCAATTTCGTCGAGGAAAAGGGTTCCCCGGTTGGCCAGTTCCAGTCGACCCGGTTTAGCAGTTGCG
>JAKAMP010000066.1 GCA_021812865.1 Bacteroidota bacterium
TTTTTATTTTCAGCGTTAATACATTTATAAACCAAAATTCAATACCCATGAAAAGATTCATCTGGATATTTATTATAGTTGCTGCGACTTCCTTATCGGTTCAGGCACAGTTTCTGAAATTCGGGATCAGGGGAGGCGTGAGTTCTTCCAGCATCAAGCCTGACGATGTGCTCAAAATCAACAATGTCGACTCGTTTAAAATTGTCGGCAATAATGCTACCGTTGGATTCCATATTGGGGTATTCGCGCGTATGAGCATCTCAAAATTGTTCATTGAACCCGAATTGTTGTTTTCCAACAGCGGGGGCGAGGTGCAGGTGAAAGAAGTGATCAGCGGCAATACCTCATGGAAAAGCCAGAAATTCAATAAAATCGATATCCCGGTGCTTGTGGGCTGGAAGTTCGGTCCCGCCCGGATTGAAGCAGGACCCGTGGCCAGCTTTATGTTATCCTCCAAATCCAACCTTTTCGATGCCGCTGCATATAAAGCAGATTTCAAAAAGGCAACCATTGGGTACCAGGCAGGAGTGGGAATTGACCTGTTCAAAACCCTTGCCATCGATCTTAAATATGAGGGGAACCTCAGCAAGTTGGGCGACGGCGTAACCATTGGCGGACAAAACTATCCGTATGATACCAGGGCTTCCCAGATTATTCTCAGCCTGGGATTATTCTTCTGATTCCGGTCATTCAAATCGACAATACAACATTCTCTGAATCATAAATATATCAAAAGAGGGATCGGCAGATCTCTCTTTTTTTTCTCCAAATTCATAACGTTTCGATTTTATTACTATATTTCTTGTGCCGATCAGACTGAAAATTTTTTGATTAACCTGATAAAACCTAACCTAAACCACCTTTTTATGAAAACCATGGTATATAAAGCTGGCTGTTTTGCATTTTTTGCCGGTTGGTTCTTCCTGATTTCTTCACTCTCGGTCTCAGCTCAGAAACCTTTAATGAAATATGGGAAGATCGATATCGAAACCCTGAAAATGAGTTCCTATGACAAAGACACTACAGCTCCGGCCCTGATTCTTGGCGATTATGGGGAAACTAATGTTAAACTGAGTCTCGAGGAAGGATGGTATTATGTTTTTACGCGCCACCAAAGGATTAAAATCTTTAATAAATCTGCATACGATCTTGCCAATCAAAAAGTCTACCTCACAAATTACGGATCAAAATCAGAACGGATCAATGGTTTGAAGGCGGCTTCATATAATATTGAAAACGGGAAAACGGTAAAATCGGAGATGGACAAAAACGCCGTGTTTGATGAAGAAGTTGACAACCATAACACCAAGGTAAATTTTACAATTCCCAATGTAAAAGAAGGTAGTGTAATAGAATATACTTATTCAATTAAATCACCTTATGTTATTTTCATTCCCGACTGGGATTTTCAGTCAGATATTCCTGCTCTCTGGAGTGAATACAGGGTCAGCTATCCTGAATATTTTAACTATAAAAAATTGCAACAGGGATACCTGAATTTTGATGTTAACGAAGTCTCCACAAGGCCTGTTACGATTTCGGTTATGAGCAATGATAAGTCAAACGGGCCGGTGGCCAAATCCGATATATCGACAGACCGAATTCAGTATACCGATAATATATACCGTTATATGGTCAACAATGTTCCTGCCTTTCATGAGGAGCCTTATATGAATGCAGTAAAAAACTATGTTGCGGCCATTGATTTCGAACTGGGATCCTATAATCCTCCGCAGGGAATGACCACGAATTTTTATAATACCTGGGATAAGGTAAATGAAGAATTGCTTAAAGATGATCAGTTTGGACTACAGTTAAAACATGGCGGTTTTCTGAAGGATTATATTGGAACAATTCAGTCGGTTTCATCTGATCCGATGAATAAGATGATTGCTGCATTCCATTTCATCAAATACAGGATGAAATGGAATAATCATAATGGCTTCTATGTCACTAAGAGCCTGAAAGATGCTTTTGATAAACAAACGGGGAATTCCGCTGATATTAATCTTTTGCTGGTATTGATGTTAAGAGAACTTGGACTCGATGCTGATCCTGTTATTCTTAGTACCCGCGAGAATGGACAACTTCATCCTGCCCAGATTATGCTGAACAAATTCAATTATGTCATTGCAGAATGCAAAATAGGACAGAACGCCTATTTACTCGACGCAACGGAAAAAGCGTGCCCGTATTCTTTGTTACCATACCGTTGCCTCAATGGCAGAGGGCGAATAATAAGCGAGAGTAATTCTGATTGGATTGACCTGAACAGCAAGCAAAAATACGAATATTCATGTATGCTCGATCTTGCTATAGCTACCGACGGAAAACTTTCGGGCACGATGAGCTATCTTCTGAACAATTATGCTGGATTGGTTTATCGAAATGATATTCTTGCTAAAAATTCAAAGGATGATTATGCCCTGGAATTTGAAAACGAAAATCACGGTGTAACATTGACAAACCTTGAGATCGATAATCTTGATAGCCTGAATAAACCTTTGATTCAGAAGGGGAATATCGAGGTCTCAAATGCCTGCATGGTTGCAGGTGACCTGTTGACTTTTAATCCCACGCTTTTTGAACAACTTGCTTCCAATCCGTTTAAACTGCCGAAAAGAGAATACCCTGTGGATTTTGCTTACCCCCGGCAGTTTAAATACATGTTCCGGTACGCCATTCCTGACGGTTATTCCTTAGAGGAACTTCCCCCTGATGTATCCATTGCCCTTCCAAATGGCAAAGGTAGGTACATCTCAAGCATCAAAGCTTTGGGCAAAGTGGTCATGGTCAATAATATACTTGATATCAATGTTCCCTTATTCACCTCTGAAGATTATGAGGTACTGCGGCAATTCTATGACACAGTAGTGAAAAGAGAGGCGACCATGCTGGTGCTGAAAAAAACAAACTAACCTTACCTTACGCTTTCATCATTAAGCATATGTTATACTTAATGTATTTTATGATCAACTATCGGTAAATTATGGTTTAATCAGCACTTTATGAATCGAAGAACCCCGAAAATATTTCCACATTTTAATAAAATGTTAGCAGGACTGTTTTACAGTGTTTTGTTTTTCATCCTTATGTGTGTTCCGGCGTTTGCTCAATATCCTGTTTCCGAAATTCCCGATTCCCTGAAATCAAATGCGGTCGCCGTGATTCGCGATAACACCATGAACTTCACTTTCGTCAATCTGAAGAAAAATGTTTATTCGGTACATTCTGTAATCACCGTTTTGAAAAAAACTGGCGATAAATTTGCCGCTTTTACCGAATATTATGACCATTTCCGGAAAATTACATTCCGGAAGGGAATGATTTATAATGCAAATGGAACATTGATACGAAAAGTGAAATCATCGGAACTGAATGATTACAGTGGCTCCGGAGGCGCTTCCTTATTTGTCGATTACCGATTGAAACAATTTACCCCGCTCGTTTCTTCTTATCCCTATACGGTAGAATACGAGTTTGAAGAGGCTGTTGATGGATCATTCAGTTTTCCTGACTGGCTGCCACAGATTGATTATGGCATTGCTGTGCAGAATTCTTCCTTGCAGGTCAACGTTCCCGCAGGATATAATATCAGGTATAAGGCATTCAATATGCATGATTCATGCCGTGAATCCGAACAGCACGGAGTGAAATCCTGTTCATGGCTGGTACAGAACCTTAAGGCCCTGGAACGGGAACCTTTCTCTCCCGAACTCCGGTTCATTTCCCCCCATGTACTCACAGCCCCATCCGATTTCGAAATGGACGAGTATAAGGGAAACATGGATACCTGGAAAGATTTTGGTCAATGGCTGAATAAACTGGATGCAGGCCGCGATGTGCTTCCGGTTTCGACAGTTTCAAAACTTGAAGAAATGGTCAGGAATGCTCAGGATGAAAAGGATAAAATCAGGATTCTCTATAAATTTCTGCAATCAAAAACCCGGTATGTGAGTGTGCAGCTTGGCATTGGTGGATTACAGCCTATCCCTGCCTCGGTGGTCGACCAGGTGGGCTATGGCGACTGCAAAGCGCTTTCCAATTACATGCTGGCCATGCTCAAAGCGGTTGGGATAAAATCATATTATACCACTGTGAAAGCAGGGGACTATTTCCCTCAGATGATCGAAGATTTCCCCTCTTTCCAGGCAAACCACGCCATTCTCTTTGTTCCCATGAAAAAAGATACCGTATGGCTTGAGTGCACCAGCCAGATTTGCCCGTTCAACTACCTTGGCATGTTTACAAGCGACCGGATGACTCTGGTAATGAAAGATGACGGGGGTGAGCTGGTCCGTACCCGCATGTACCCTGCCAATGAGAATTTCCTTTACACGAAGGCGAAAGTGAGAATGTTTGCCGAAGGCAATGCTTCTGCAACCATTTCCAGAAGCTATGGAGGACTTCAGTTCGATGAAATGATGTACCTGGAACATGCACCGGATAATGACGTGAAGGATTGGTTATATAAAAACATCGATATCCCTAACTACCAGTTAAAATTATATTCCATCACAGGCGATAGTACAGACAAGCCCGAGGCCTCGCTGAAACTGTCACTTGAACTGGTTAATTATGCGTCGGTAAGCGGGAAAAGGCTCTTTGTTCCATGCAACCTGGTTTCAAAAAGCGATTATTTCCCTGCCAAAACAAGGGAAAGAAAACAACCCATCGAGGTGAGTTACGGATTTTACGATGCCGATACTGTGGAATATGAATTGCCTCCGGGATTCTCCCCGGAATTCTCACCTTCGCCGGTCTCCCTCAATACTCCTTTTGGAGATTACAGGGCCAGTATCCTTATCATGCCAGGCAAGCTCATATATTGCCGCTCCCTTCTTTTCAGGAAGGGAACATACCCTGCCAGCCAATATCCTGATTTTCAAAAGTTCTTCAAAGATATTGCCAATGCCGATGCCAATAAGATCATTCTGATCGGGAAATGATACTTTTGTTATTGTAATTGCGATCTCTATGTGCTATACCATCGAGATTAACCTCAGCAAGCATGCCCTGGAAAACAGGTTTGGAGTGAAATCGCGCCCCCGTGATTTCACCCCAAGGTATGTGGTATCGGCTTTCAGCATGCCCGAAATTCCGGTAATTGCAGGAGAAGAGGAGAAGGTGATCGATTTTTTCAGGTGGGGACTGATCCCTTCATGGACTCGCGACGAACAGTCGGCAAAGGAGATCCGTCTGAAAACCTTCAATGCGAGGGCGGAAACGATCGCTGAGAAACCGGCTTTCCGGGACGCTTTCAGAAAAAGAAGATGCCTCGTTCTGGTACACGGCTTTTTCGAATGGCATGAATGGAATAAGAAGAAGTACCCTTTTTATATCCGGCTTAGAAACAACGAACCTTTCGCACTTGCCGGCATTTATGACCAATGGCTGAATAAGGAAACCGGGGAACTGATTACCTCGGTTTCTATCGTTACTACTGAAGCCAATTCCATCATGCAGAAAATCCACAATACAAAGAAAAGAATGCCTGTGATCCTGCCGAAATCAAAGGAATTTGAGTGGATTGACCAAACCGTCCCTGCAGAAAAGGCGGGAGAAATGCTTAAGCCTTTCGATCCATCCGGTATGGATGCCCATGCCATTGCCCCAATCAATCCCGCCCGCGGAGACCAATACTTGTCAGACGATGTTCTGAACCCCTATCAGTATCCAGAACTGTCGGATTTGGGCAACTTCTAAGCTTTGTGAATTGGCCTGAATTCAAAGTAGCCGGTAGAGGGTTTGCCTCTGCTTTCTTTTGTGTAACCATTCAAGGGAGACTCTCGATCCCCAGGTTTTGAGTGGCCTTAATCAATTCGTAAAGAACAAAACAACGACCATATACCACACAATTTTCAGGGCTTAAGGGTCCAGTGTATCCAACAGATGCTCCTTCCTTCTGGGAAACAAGGACGATCGGTTCTAAGATTTTGCCGGTACCCGGGTTCTGAATTTTATCCTGTGTACTGACTTCTTAATAAATGTTAAAAACTACGAATAATTTCGTAAATCATATTTGATCTACGAATAATTTCGTATATATTTGAGGGAAGAAAACACCTGATTGTATGATAAAAATG
Organism: Bacteroidota bacterium; assembly: GCA_021812865.1. Classification (GTDB taxonomy): domain Bacteria; phylum Bacteroidota; class Bacteroidia; order Bacteroidales; family JAAYUG01; genus JAKAMP01. The sequence goes on from JAKAMP010000066.1 coordinate 6,087, forward strand.
AAAATGATCAAACCTACGGAATCCGAACTGGAGATCCTTGGAATTCTTTGGAGTAAAGGTCCTTCAACGGTCAGGGTGGTGAACGATGAACTCTCCCTGAAACGCAGGGTGGGGTATACCACAACCCTTAAATTGATGCAGATCATGACCGAAAAGGGACTGCTACGAAGGAAAAAAGATTCCAGGAATCACATTTATTTTCCTGTGGCGAAAGAAGACGATACCAAGAATGCCATGATCCAGCGGTTTATCGATACCATATTTGACGGTTCTGCCACCCGCCTGGTCATGCAGGCTCTCGGTAATCATGAAACAACGCCCGAAGAACTTGAAAAAATTAAAGAACTGATCAGGGAAAAGGAAGGAGGTGAAAAATGACTGCATTGCATCTTACTTCCTCCGTTATGATTACTCTAGGAACGGTCTTTACCGACACGCTCTGGCAAGGTGCCATCATTGGGCTTAGTTTCCTTATGGGTACCCTGTTTTTGAAATCCGGCGATGCAAGGTCACGATATAATCTGGCTGCGGTGGCCTTAACCAGTTTTATGGTCTGGACCGCAGTGGATATTTACCGGTCTTTGCATACATGGCAGGCAGCAGGAATGGATAGAATGCGGGAGGCTGGCCTGATTGCAGCCAATGGGCTGGCGGGTAATCATATGTTGATCCCTTCCGTACATTATTCAGGCGATACTTTGGACAGTCTTGTTTCTCCCTTCTACACCTGGTTTGAAAAATTATATCCGGTTATCGTACCGCTTTGGATGGCCGGAGTGACCCTGTTCAGTCTCAGGTTGTTCAGGGGTTTTATCCTTACCAACAGGATGCGACATGCAAACCTTTTTCCCCTTCCTTCCGGATGGCAGGAATCTGCTGATAACCTTGCACGGAAATTGAAAATCGGTCGTTATATCCGTATTAAGGGCTCCTATGCGATTACCACTCCCATGGTCATAGGATATTTCAGCCCGGTGATACTGTTTCCGCTCAGCGCCGTTTCCGGTCTCAATTATCATGAACTGGAAGCGGTACTCGCCCATGAACTGGCTCATATCAGAAGGCACGATTTCGTTTTTATCTGCCTGCAACAGGTTGCGGAGACCCTTTTGTTTTATCATCCTGTTACCTGGCTTCTTACTTCGTTCCTCGACAAGGAACGCGAAAAATGCTGCGATGACGTGGCTGTCAGTCTTACCAACAATTCAATCCCATTCGCTAAAGCTATTACCCTTATGGAAAGTTCAAGGATTCACAACAGCATTCCGGCCGCTTCATTGCTTGGCCGGCAAAACAGGTTGCTGAACAGGATCAGAAGGATCCTCAGCAATGGCATACGACGCTCGAGTATAATGGAACGTACAGTTGCTGCAAGCATTCTGATTGGTAGCTTGTGCCTGCTGTTCGTTTTTAGCGGTTTTTCGGGAAATCATCCTGAAAACAAACAAGGAAAATCTTTCCAAAACCAATCCGTAACTCCCGATACCATTGCTTCAGTTCATGAAACCCGCACCATCGAGGCTGAAGTGGCGGTCGATTCAGGGAAGTCACCTGTTACATATAAATTGACTTTTGTAAATGATTCCCTGAAAGACTTGCGCGTAAACCATAAAAAAATCAGCAGGGATAAATTCAAATTATACCAGGATCAAATCGATGAAATTCAGCATGCCCAGGCTCACTCTTATTTCAATGATGAGTGGCAGAATAGAAAAGACCGTGAGGAATGGAAGCAGCAGATGCAAAATTCCAAACTGGAATCCCGTGCAGAGACGGAGGAAGCCATGAAGAATATGCAAATGAACCGCGAAAAGTTGCTGCAGGAGTTCAACTCAGAGGATTTTCGCAGGCAAAGGGATGAAATGATGAACGAAATGAGATACTTCAGGGAACAAAGGATGCAGCGCGATTCAGGCATCTGGCCCGGTAGAACCCCGTTTTATGGCATGAATGAAAAAGAAATGCAGGAATTCAGCCTCCATATGCAGCAATTTCGCCAGGAAGCTATGAAGCAAATGAAGAAAATGCAGGAAGAATTTATGGAAAACCAGTTCATGTGGCAGGATTCCCTGCAAAAACAAATCGAAAGGCTGCAAAAGGAATTCCCACAGGGGATGGAAGGATTCCGCAATTTTGAAAAGCAGCGGAATGAAAGGATGTTTAACAGACCTTTTGCTTTTCCTGATCCTGACCAGAAACCCGGCGATTTGCCAAAAACAGATACAACCAGTATGGAAAAAACGCTGCGGTCGTTGGAAGAATTGTAGATATGTATCCGATGCTATACCAAAAAAGCCGCTTGCATGCAAGCGGCTTTTCATTTTATACCTACTGTCGGCTCGGTGGGGATCGAACCCACGACCCCATGATTAAGAGTCACGTGCTCTACCAGCTGAGCTACGAGCCGCCAATTTTCAGAGCGCAAAAATAACAAATCGGATGAAATAAAATAGAAAAAATGGGATATTCTTTGATTAGCTATAAGAAGAATCCCCATTCTTCTTATACCTAAAGGATATTGGCTCATTATGAAATCCCACTTGGCAGCCCAGCTGATTATGGCTGTTTGCCGGGAATGAACTTTAACGCATCGGAATTGATGCAGTAACGCTTACCGGTGGGAGGGGGACCGTCATCAAAAACATGACCGAGATGAGCGCAGCAGTTCCCGCAAACAACTTCTGTCCTGATCATTCCATAACTGGTGTCGCGCCTGAGCTTGATGTTTGCATGACTGTCCTGCTCATAAAAACTGGGCCAGCCACAACCCGATTCAAATTTTGTATCAGACCGGAATAACACGGCCCCGCAGCATACACATACATAAGTCCCTTTTTCGAAGGTATTCCAGTATTTGCCTGTAAATGGCCTTTCAGTGCCCTTGAGACGGGTGATATTGAACTGGGCAGGTGTAAGTATTTTCTTCCATTCCGCATCGGTCCTTACCACCTTCAGCCCGGAAGTGTCGGTTGTTCCCATGACTTGCTTCGTGTTTACCTGGCTGCAGGCCGATTGAATAAATAATCCTGCCATTACCAGAAAAATAACCGTCTTCATTTTTTTGTGAATTAACACACGGCAGCACAATTTGTTCGGAAATCCGGTATCATTCCTTCACAATCTGTACCGTCTCCAACCAGCGCACTAAATTGCATTCACACCAAAAATATGCCTAATATTGTTCTATAAATCATGTGCTGTGCCAAAAGCTCTTCCTGTAATACTGCTTCTCTGCGGATGGATAACCTGTTCCCGGGCCCAGCCTGAACCCATGCATTGGGGCAGTATTCCCAGGTATGATCTGCTGATGAGCCGCTATGACAAAGACACCTCGGCAGCCGCCGTGATTCTTTGCGATTATGCCAATCTTTCGGTTGAACCCGTCATGAACGAATACCGGGTAGTCTTTTACCGCCAGGTTAGAATAAAAATCTTTAATAAAGCT
>JAKAMP010000067.1 GCA_021812865.1 Bacteroidota bacterium
GGTCGCCCAACTCGATCACACGCTGGGTGACGCGTTTCGTCTCTTCGGGATTGAGGTCGATGCCCATTTCTTCCAGGTTCTTAAGAATATTGGCCTTACCGGAAGTTTTGCCTAATGCATACTGCCGGATTCTTCCGAAACGTTCGGGCAGCAGATCGTTGAAGTACAAATTGTCCTTGTTGTCGCCGTCGGCATGCACGCCACAGGTCTGGGTGAATACGTTTTCGCCGATTACAGGCTTGTTGTGGGGAATGCGGATACCACTGAAGGTTTCGACCATCTTGCTGGCCATGTAGATCTTCAATTCGTTGACGGACAGCTCACATTGCAGGTGATCCCTCAGCACAGCCACCACACTGGTGAGGGGCACATTGCCGGCTCGCTCACCCAGTCCGTTCACAGTGGTATGCACGCCCTTTACACCGGCCTTCACGGCAGCGAGCACATTGGCAGCCGCCAGGTCATAGTCGTTGTGGGCATGAAAATCGAAGTGAAGGTCCGGGTAACGCTTCAGCATGCGTGAGCAGAATGCAAAAGTCTCGTCATGGTTGAGCACGCCCAGGGTATCGGGCAGCATGAAGCGTTCAATGGGCTCGTCCTTCAGGTTATCGACCAGGAAAAATACATAATCGGGAGAGTAGCGCATGCCGTTCGACCAGTCCTCGAGGTAAAGATTCACCAGCAGGTTGTTCTCCCGGGCATAGCGGATAGATTCCTTAATGTCTTTCAGGTGCTGTTCGGGTGTTTTCCGGAGCTGGCCCTCCACATGTTTCAGTGAACCCTTGGAAAGCAGGTTCACCACCCTTCCTCCCGCGCGGACAATCCAGTCGATGGAAACTTTACCATCGATGAATCCCAGTATCTCAACCCTTTCGGCACATTTGTTCTTCCGCGCCCAGTCGAGGATTTTGCGGGCAGCCTGGAATTCACCTTCCGAAACCTTGGCCGAGGCAATTTCAATGCGGTCGATCTTTACTTCCGAAAGCAGAATTTTTGCAATATTCAGCTTCTCTGAATCGAGAAATGCCACCCCCGATGTCTGTTCACCATCCCGCAGGGTGGTGTCCATGATCTCTATCTTTCGTGTTTCCATTTTGCTCTATGCAGTTAACCCTGTTGTGCCAGCCCGTACCTTTTCAGGACGAGTGGATTGCAGGTTATGCAATATTAACAAAATTTCCGTTTGTATGTTTTAAATCTATGTTTTTTAGCAGTTATTGACCAATTTGGAATATTTCAGAATTTTTCAAAGCTATGAGCCTTGGCAGTTGGCTATTGGCCTGAATATCACACGATGAGGATTTTAAGGATTGAATGACCTCTGGCTGACAATGGTTTGACCATTCCGGTTTCGGGATTGTTTTGGTGCTTGGATATGAGTATAGTACCGAGCAGTGATCCAGCGGTTTGGGTGCACAGGGTAGGGAATGAAAGAAAATAAGCCTGGAGGCAAATATTGCTTCCGAATTCCAGGTTCGTGTTAAAACGAATGAAATAAAGCCGGAGGGCTCAGATGTCGAGGATTACGGTATGAAACAGGTCTGAGGTAACGGTTTCTTCCAGTTTTTCAAGGACCTTATTCCAGTATGCTTCCATTTCCCTGCATTTCGTTTTTCCTGTAAGTTGCGAATGGCGGATATTAAGTTTACTTGCATTCTTTTCGGCTTTGGAGAAGGTCAGTTCGACCATCGAGATGCTGTCGGGCCACAGCAGTTTGGCATATTTCCTCTGGTTCTCCCTGATTACACAGCAGGAGATGACAGGGAACCAGTTGTTGCGTAACTTGTTGTCGGACCATAGGTTATACAGGGCGGGCAGGGAGATATAGAATGTTTTTTCAAGCGCCACTTCGTATTCGCTTGGCTGGAGGGCTTTCAGGCCGCCTTTCTTTTCCGTTTCGAAGGCCAGTACGAGCGCTTTCTGCCATGACAGGCTCAGTTTGAAATTCTTTTTCAATAGAATGAGCAGTTCCTTCTGGCTCAAACCCATTGCATGGAAGCGGTCGAGAAAGTCAAACCATTCCTGCAAGCCTTTCCCTGTCTTTTCTTTCAGCCTGGGATCGCTGACCAGTTTCATGTACCTGTTTTCCTTTGATTCCATGGCAACGTTTTTAATAATACAGTGTTGAGCTCTTGCTTTCGTGGGTGAGTTTATGGATCAGATCCCTTTCCTTCGGGAATTTGTCCAGCATATGTTCGCGTGAGATCATTTCGAAATCCTCGAACGAGAAGCCGGGTGCAACCATGCAGCTCACTAAGCTGTATGAATTGCTCTCGGTAACCAGCGCCCCGAAGATGGTTCCGGCGGGAATCACGATTTGCGGAACCTGGTGCTGTTCCGGGTGTATGCCCAGAGTAATGGTCTTCAGAGTACCGTGGATATCGATAGTATAAATATGCAGGGGGCTGCCGGCGTGGAAATACCAAACCTCATCGGAACGCAAGCGGTGAAAGCACGACCGTTCACCCGACCGCAGAAGATAATATATGCTGGTAGCAAGATTGCGAACCCCTTTACGCTTATCTCTCAGGGTAATGCCCTCGGCCTCCTCACTGCTGCGGTATATCTCCTTGAAATGACCGCCCTCGGGGTGAGGCTGAAGGTTTAGCTTCATAATCCAATGGGTCCCATCCTGCATCATGGTGAATGCATTTAGGTTGTATCTGCCAATTTACAGAAAAATGGGATTAAAGTCAATTATTTTTACACGAATGGAATTTTCTATTAGATAAATAGCAGAAATTCAACACGTTAATTTATGGAGCGAGTCCGTTCAGTTCATTCTGGCTCATTTACAACCCAATACCTCTTGCATTGAGGGATTGACAATGATTCCGGAAGCGATTTGACTGAATACGTTTTGAAGCTGAAGAACTTTTTTTATATTCATATACCCAAATTTTAACATGAAGGCATCCCCATTGACCGGCCAAAAAAGTTCTTTTACCGATTTCTGCTTTCAAAACGGGTTCACAGGGCTTTATCTTTGGGCTAAACAATTAATCATTCGTGGAGGACATTCAAATGAGATCACATGAAGATAGAAGAATGAACAGGATACAAAGGCACAGTGGCTTCAACCGCCTGGTACTGGGGGCATTTATCCTGATCGCAGGGTTCCTGCTTATTTTGAAGAACGTAGGTATTCTTTCGCCGGAAAACGGAGATATCATATTCTCATGGCAGATGCTGCTGATCGCGCTTGGCCTGTTGAACTTCACCAAACCCAGGCACTGGTTTTCGGGCCTGATACTGATCGCCATTGGTGGATTTTTCATGCTGCGCGAGTTTTCAGGGGCGCCCATCGAATTGATCACCAAATACTTCTGGGGTGGTTTCCTCGTGGTACTGGGGCTTTTAATGATTCTCAGGGTTTTACGTTTCGGGCATCATGAAAGCTGGGTACAATTTGGGGAAGACAGCGCCGATTACATAGATGAGGTGGCCATTTTCAGTGGCGCCGACCGGAAGATCACCTCAAATAATTTCAAGGGAGGCAGGATTACCTGCATCTTCGGCGGATCGAACCTTGACTTTACCGATGCAAAAATGGCCGAGGGCCGGAATGTGCTCGATGTAGTATCGATCTTCGGAGGGTTCAAGCTTGTGGTTCCGCCCGAATGGAACATTAAGGTGGAAACTACCTCTGTGCTTGGGGGCATCAGCGATAAGCGCGTGAAGTTCACCGATGAAGGAAATAACAACAAGATCCTGTACATCAAAGGAGTAGCCATTTTTGGCGGGGGCGAAATAAAGAACTATGCATAACCACCCGTTTCTACGCACGCGGACTACCCGCATCGCATTCATTGGCATATGGATCCTCGTTTCGGGGATCTATTATGCCTTTATGGCCATGGGGTATCCCGATAAGTGGGCGCTTGAAATCTTCGACGTTCTGCTATACAACCTCCTGTTCAGCCTGATTACCCTGTTGCTGTGGAATGCCATCCGCTTCAGCAATCCCGAAAAAATGAGCATTTCGCAGGTGCTGATTTACCATGTGGGACTGCTGGCCATTAGCGAGGCCGCCTGGATCGGCGCCGGGTATCTCATCATGAGCAGCATTGTGCAGGGCGATTACCAGGTGCATTTCATGCGCACGCTCAGCAGCCGCATCATCAGCGGATTGTTCTTCTATTCCATCAGCATTCTGATCTATTACCTGATCATGTATTACCAGAATTTCAGGGAAAGCGCGCTGAAGGAAGCTGAACTGCAGGCCCTGATGAAGGAGGCCGAGCTTAGCATTCTCCGCTCACAGATCAAGCCACACTTCCTGTTCAACAGCCTGAACTCCATCAGTTCGCTTACCCTTTCCAACCCTGCCCGGGCGCAGGAAATGATCATCAAGCTGTCCGACTTCATTCGTTATTCACTCGCTGAGAGTGAAAGGAAGATGGTTCCGCTCAGGGCTGAACTGGACTACATCAGGCTGTACCTGGATATTGAAAAGGTTCGTTTTGGCGAAAAATTGATCACGCTGTATGAAATCGGAGACAAATGCCTGGATTGCCAGTTACCGAATATGATCCTTCAGCCTTTATATGAAAATGCCGTGAAGCACGGGGTTTACGAAAGCACCGAACCGGTGGAGATACGCACCACCGTAAGCTGCACAGTGAATTCCCTGAAAATCATCATCAGCAATACCTTCGATCCCGAAAGTGTAGCACGAAAGGGCAAGGGACTGGGACTGAAAAATATCCTCAACCGCATGCATCTTATTTACCACCGCGAAGACCTGATCAGAATAGAGAAGAAGGGAAACCAGTTCGAAGTAAGTCTGTACATTCCGCAGGATATTGATTGATTCACACTATATTCACACCACATAGAAGCCATATACCGCCATGAAAGCCATTATCATTGACGACGAAAGCCCGGCCAGAGAGATTATCCGCAACTACCTGCAGGACCACACCGATATCGAAATCGTAGGCGAGTATTCCGACGGGTTTGAAGGGTACAAGGGGATTACCAGTATAAAGCCCGACCTCGTTTTTCTCGACATCCAGATGCCACGACTTACAGGTTTTGAACTGCTCGAGATTCTCGAAGAGCCGCCGCTCATCATCTTTGCCACGGCGTACGACCAGTATGCCATCAAGGCTTTTGAACAGAATGCCACCGATTACCTGCTCAAACCCTTCTCCAGGGAGCGGTTATCGCTGGCGCTGGAAAAGGCCAGGAACAAGTACGCAAGCAAACAGCCGGTGCAGAAGGAAATGCACAACCTGGTTGAAAAAGTCTCCGAATCGAGGGAAACGCTCGATCGGCTGGTGGTGAAATGGGGCTCCAAGATCAGGGTGATCCCGGCCGAACAGGTAGTGTATTTCGAGTCGCAGGACGACTATGTGATGATCTATACCGCTCAGGAAAAGTTCCTCAAGCAGATGACCATGAAATACCTGGATGATCACCTAGACGGGAACGACTTCATCCGCATTCATCGCTCCTATATTGCCAGGGTTGACCAGATCGCCCAACTGGAGCACTTTACCAAGGATACCTACGTGGCCATCATGAAAAACGGGGCCAAACTCAAGGTAAGTGATTCCGGATACCGGAATTTAAAAGATAAGCTGCATTTCTGACAATCGGCCGGCCTTTCTTGCATTGGTACTGTTGCATCTCTGGTCCTTGTTAGGCCAAAGCAACAGTTTTTTTTATGTAATTCCACCCCTGGATTTCAATCTTAACATATTAATAAACAGGCAATAAGAATTTTTATTTATTTTTGTTTATAATATATAAGAAAATTATATATATTTGTTTCAGTAATAATAGACAAAATGTTTTGGGTTTCGGGTTTAAAGTTTAAGGTTAAATTCCAACACCAATCACAACAACCAATCACCAATCACCAATCATTAGTAACCAATTACCAGATATATGATTTCAACCGATTTACTGAAAGGTTCGCTCAAGTCGATTGTTCTGAAGCTGCTGGCGGAGAACGGGCGGATGTATGGCTACGACATCACGCGCAAGGTGGAGGAGCTCACGGCGGGGAAGATAAAGCTTACGTATGGTGCGTTATACCCGGTGCTGCACAAGCTCGAGGCCGAAGGCGCCGTGATCACTGAATCGGAGAACTACAACAACCGGCTGCGTGTATATTACCGGCTCACCCCGGCGGGGAAGGAAACGATGCTCGAGAAGGTGAAGGAGCTGGAGGAATACCTGCAAGCCATACAGAGCATTTTCAAACTTAACCCGGCATTCTAAACATGGACAAACTGAGTGTAGCAGAAATCGAGATGATCGGCCGGGATGTGCGGAGGGAGGACATTACTTTTTCCCACCTGCTGGAAGACCTGATCGATCATGTATGCTGCGACGTGGAGTATGAGATGGAGCAGGGGCATTCATTCCAGGATGCCTACCGGAAGGTGAAGGAGAAGATAGGGCTTCACGGGCTGCAGAACATACAGGCCGACACCTTATACCTTGTTGACGCTAAATACCGCAATATGAAAAAAACGATGATGATTACGGGCATAACCGGGACCATTCTGCTTGGTTTTGCGGCCCTGTTCAAGATTCAGCACTGGCCGGGGGCAGGCATTATGATGACCCTGGGTGCGTTCATTCTGGCCTTTGTTTTTCTGCCTTCGTCCCTTTCGGTGCTTTACCGGGAATCGAAGAGCGGAAAGAGGCTGATCCTCTTTATTACGGCCTTCCTGGCGGCTTTCTTTTTTATACTGGGAGTGCTGTTCAAGATCCAGCATTGGCCAGGTGCAAACATTATGATTATGGTATCCGTGCTGTTTGCCGCCTTGTTCCTTCCTTTACTACTGGCCAAAAAACTGGGAGAAACGCAGGAACCCGGCAAGAAACCGGTGTACGTACTTGGATTCCTGGCGGCATACCTTTACCTGGCAGGGGTAATGTTCAAGTTTAATCACTGGCCCGCGGCCGGAATCCTTTATTTAACAGGGTCTATCCTGTTCATCGGGATGGCTTTTCCCTGGTATGCCTGGCTTACGTGGAGGAACAGTGAATATGTCCACTCCACCTTCCTGTTCCTGGTGCCCGTGATCATCTGGGTGATGCTGAGCAGCGGGCTCATCAACCTGAGGCTGTCATATAACTATATGGAAGGCTATGGCCGTGAATTCAACCGGCAGGAAGCCCTGCTGAAGTATTTGTCGGATCAGCAAAAAAACGTGACTTTGCCGGCTGGGGCCGATACCACCCTTCGTGTGCGCATGGACTCCCTGCACCGGCAGTGCCTGTCCGTGGTGGAGCAGGTGCAGCAGATCAAGGAGAGCCTGGCAAAACAGTTCGCACCGGAGTCGCGGTCTGAGGCAGACCGAATGCAGGAAGCCATGAACAATGCCACCTTCTTCCAGATCGACGCTACAGCCCTTTCGAGCATGTCGCCGGGCCGCAAGCAACTGGAAGCCAGTGTTGCAGACCTTGGCGCCAAAGCCGGAATACTGTTCCCTGGCGATCCCGCACTGGTGGCGCGCGTAAAGCAGCTTATTTCTCCCGCAGTGTATTTGCCCGGGCAGGGTAATAGCTCCCTTATCACTGCAGGAAGCAGCATCAACAAGCTTACCCTGCTGCAGAACGCCGTGCTGCTTGCCGACAGGGAAATGATGCTCGCAATGGCAGGCAACCCATCTCAACCCTCTAAAACCCAGGTAAAATGAAAAAGTTCTCGTATAGTTCCGGTATCGTTACGGTACTACTGGCGCTTCTGGGTGTGAATTTCAAGATTCAGCACTGGCCGGGGGCCGGCATCATGCTTACCCTGGGCATCTTTTGCCTGGTGTTTGTATTTCTTCCTGCCGCACTGGTGAACAACTACAAACGCGAGGGCAACCGCAGGAACCTGGCCCTGTATATCGTTTCCTACCTTACCATTCTGGTGGTGACGGTGGGAGCCCTGTTCAAGATCCAGCACTGGCCCGGGGCCGGCATACTCATCGTTATTGGGCTTCCCTTTCCCTTCCTGGTCTTTCTTCCGGTATACCTGTATGTGACTTCGCGCATAGAGCATTTCGAACTAAACAAAACCGTGTTCGTGCTCCTCGCCCTGGCCTATGTGTCCGTTTTCTCGGCTCTGCTGGCCATCAACGTTTCCAAATTCATACTCGACGATACGCTGTCCCTTGCCTCGGTGCATGAGCAGATGAGTGCACCCCTGGGCGAATCGGTCAGTGCCATGAAGGATATCCCGGTGAAAGTGAAATCGGATGCCAATGAGTTATTGGCCCAGATTGATCGTTGCAGGATGCTGATGTACGCTGCTACGCACACGCCTGCCGAAGAAATGAAAAACGGGGTGCAGTATATCGGCATGCGCGATGCACAGAATATTGCCGTGGAAGCCCTCATGGGAGGGGAAGGCATTTCGCCTGCACAGCAGCTGAAGGAAGATATGGAAAAGTTCAAGGCCAGCCTGTCTGCTTCCAATCCGTCCCCTGCTTTTCATTCACTCGCCAACACCCTGCTCGATACCTCCGGAAAAGATTCCCAGGGAGAAGAGATAGGCTGGGACGTGCTCACCTTTGGCGGACGTCATGTAAGCTGGGTAATGAATTACCTCGAAGGACTGGAAAACAGTGTTTATATGCTGGAAATGGCGAGATAGAATGGGTAGGGTTGAAGGTTTGGGGTTTGAAGTTTCGGGTTTGAGATTGTTTGATGTCTGACATCTGATTGTCTGATGTCTGCACGTTCCGTAGCGCAGTGGAGACGGGTCTGATGTCTGAAGTCTGGTAAGTCTCAACCATGAGTAAAGCTGAGCCTGGTATAGTGTCGCGCGATTGGGATACTGAGTGGGTTTTTAAAGGGATGCCTTTTTATCTGATCGGACGGTTCATACACTCCGGAATTCATTACTTTTCTGCAAGCCATTCGGTCGCATTCCGGGGATGGATCACACGATAAGGTGCTTCCGGGTAGCTTTTCTGCCAGGCGGCAGGCACCTTCACCTTACCGGCAGACCATTTCATTTCAAAAGCAGATATCCGGCCGTTCCGTTCTTCCACCAGGTCGATTTCCTGCCCGTCGTATGTTCTCCAGAAATACAGGTTGGCATATGAACGGTTGTACTCAAGCTGTTTGATTCGTTCTGCGATCATGAAATTTTCCCATAGCTGCCCCATATCATTCCGGAGGGAAGTGTCTTCAAAATGACTGATTACGGCATTTCTTATGCCATTGTCATAATAATACCATTTTGGGGATTTTGATACTTCCTTTCTCTGGTTTTTGCTGAAACCTTCGAGTTTATAAAGGATGAAGCATTTCGAAAGCAGATTGAGGTATTTCTCCACAGTATTTTTACTCAGGGACAATTGTTTCCCAAGTTCATTGTACGAAACCTGTGAACCAAGCTGATAAGCGATCAGCCTGAGAAGATTGAATATTTTGTTTGAATTCCTGATGTTTTCAAATTGAAGAATGTCTTTCAGCAGGTATGAATTGCGAATCTCCATAAGGTATTCTCTTTTCTGTTGCAAGTCGGGGATATGATAAAGCTCAGGATAGCTTCCATACACCAGCCTGGT